>CAYVPI010000055.1:0-30838 GCA_964453495.1 uncultured Pseudomonas sp.
GTTGGCTACCAACACTCGCCTGTGGGAAACCCAGGAAGATGACATGGACGTGAACTGCGGCGGCATCGCCGACGGCTCCATGACTATCGAAGAGCGTGGCGAGCACATCTACCGGATGATGCTGCGTATTGCCTCCGGCGAGCGCAGCAAAAGCGAAGCCCACGGTTATGGGCAGAACGAATTCGTGCCATGGCAGATCGGGGCCATCACCTGACGCCAACCTCCCTTGATTTTTCGACAGGAGCCGTAAATGACGGACTTTCTTGGCCACCAATTTATCGCCGGCAAGCGCAGCGTCGCGGGCGACGTTACCCTGCAGAGCCTTGACGCCCATACCGGCGAAGCGCTGCCGTACACTTTTTACCAGGCCAGCGATGCCGAGGTCGATGCTGCTGCCCAGGCAGCAGCAGATGCTTACCCGGCCTATCGCAACCTTTCGGCGCTGCGCCGCGCCGAGTTCCTGGAGGCCATCGCCGACCAGATCGATGATTTGGGTGATGATTTCGTGGCCATTGTCTGCCGCGAAACAGCGTTGCCGGCGGCACGTATCCAGGGTGAGCGTGGTCGTACCAGCGGCCAGATGCGTTTATTTGCCCAGGTACTGCGGCGTGGCGATTTCCATGGTGCTCGTATAGACCTGGCCCTGCCCACGCGCCAGCCGCTGCCGCGCCCGGATGTGCGGCAAATGCGCATTGGCGTCGGCCCGGTGGCCGTGTTTGGCGCCAGTAATTTCCCGTTGGCGTTTTCCACAGCCGGTGGCGATACCGCTGCGGCACTCGCCGCTGGTTGCCCGGTGGTGTTCAAGGCCCACAGCGGCCATATGGCCACCGCCGAGGTGGTCGCTCAGGCCATCGTTCGCGCAGCCGAAGCTACCGGCATGCCGACCGGCGTGTTCAATATGATCTACGGTGGCGGTGTCGGTGCGCGCCTGGTCAAACACCCGGCCATTTGCGCGGTGGGCTTTACCGGATCGCTAGCCGGTGGCAGAGCGCTGTGCGACATGGCCGCAGCACGCCCGCAGCCGATCCCGGTGTTCGCCGAGATGTCGAGCATCAATCCGGTCATCGTGCTGCCCCAGGCGCTGGCCGCTCGTGGCAAGCAAATCGCCCTCGAACTGGGTGCCTCAGTGGTGCTGGGTGCAGGGCAGTTCTGCACCAACCCCGGTATGGTCCTGGGAATTTCGTCTCCCGAGTTTTCGGCATTTCTGGACACGCTGGGGCAATTTATCGACGCCCAACCCGCTCAAACCCTGCTCAACGCCGGCGGTTTGCGCAGCTATTGTCGTGGCTTGGCTGCAATGGGCAATGCCGAGGGCATTACACACCTGGCCGGACGTACGCAAACGGGCAACCAGGCCAGCCCGCAGCTGTTCCAGGCCGACGTATCATTACTGCTTGAAGGCAACGATGTGCTTCAGGAAGAGATTTTCGGACCGACGACGGTGGTGGTCCAGGTGCGCGACCAGGCCGAGCTTGCGCAGGCCCTGGCCAGCCTGAATGGGCAACTGACCGCGACCCTGATTGCCGAACCTGCTGACCTGGAACACTTTGCCTCTCTGGTGCCGTTGCTGGAGCAAAAGGCCGGACGCCTGCTGCTGAACGGCTACCCGACGGGCGTCGAAGTCTGTGATGCCATGGTACATGGCGGACCCTACCCTGCAACTTCAGATGCGCGTGGCACTTCAGTCGGCACATTGGCGATCGATCGGTTCTTGCGGCCTGTGTGCTATCAGAATTATCCGGATTCGTTGCTGCCGCAGGCGCTGAAAAACAGCAACCCACTGGGGATTCAGCGTCTTGTGAATGGTACGTCGACCCATGAACCGATCTAGGTTTATCAGCGATCTTCGAATGGGCCGAAACGTAGGGCGAATGCCAGGTAATCCGGACGGAAAATAGCCTCATCGAGCTGGAACAGGTCTGTGCGCCGCAGCAGGCGCTTGATCTCGTTGGACGGGCTGTCGAAATGGACGGCATTGCCCAGGCTCACGCCTGTCAGCTCGGTGTCAGGGTTACCACGGAGTTGCTCTACGTGCATCTTATTGTTCTCCTTAAGGCTGAATGTCTTGTAGCCAGGTTGCCCGGCCGGGTCGCCCGATAGCGAGGCCTTGGCGGGCATATCGCAAGGAGCAGTCTATAGATGGGGAGGTTGCCAACCTTTCATTCGGCGACAGGGTTTTCTCATTTCATGACAACCCACGACCTTCGATCTGGTGGTGCCCTGCTTATTGCGCACACTTCGCGCGCAGCCGAAACGGGCGCAAGGCAGTTGCCCGTCGGCGGCGCTATGATGATGAAACAAGCCGTGCGATGGCGAGAAAAACCCGAAGAGCAATAGTGCAACTCAGGAGTCCCAGCATGAGACATCGAGAGAACAAAACGCGAGCTCTGGCTGACCTGGAGGAAGCAACGGATGACATAGGCCGAACCGACAATCATGCCGAGCGCCTGGAGGCGTTGTACAAGGCTCAAGGCATGCTGTACATGCTTTGGCGTATTGATTGGGTTGATAGCGACGAATTCGAAAAACTGAAACTCAAGCTTCTTGAAGCTGATGCGCGAGCGGTGCAGCAGATAGAGGAAAAAGCGAAGCCCGCGTAAACCGTAGCAATGATAAAGGGCTATCGTTATAGGTCTGCTGTTCCACCAACATTCTTCGGATGGGTGAACTCAGATGAACCTGACTGCCTGGAAACCGAAACTCGCCGAGCCCGGTATCGCTGGCGCAGTGGTCGCAATGATGATCGGTCTGGCGGCGCCCTTGCCTGCCCATGCCGACTCAGCCAACGCCAAGGCGCTATTGAAAAACATGTCCGACTTCATGGCGTCGCAACAAGCGCTGTCGTACGAATTCGACACCAACTTCGAGGTTGTCACCCCGGAAAAACAGAAACTCGCGCTGACCAGCTCCGGCACCGCCGTGCTCAACCGTCCAAACAAGGTACGCTTCACCCGCTTCGGTGGCTTTGCCAACATCGAGATGGTCTTCGACGGCAAGACCCTGACGGTGTTCGGCAAGAACGCCAATGCCTATACCCAGATCGAGACACCCGGCACGGTCGATCAACTGGTGGATGTATTGCGCAACAAGTATGACCGTCCCCTGCCGGGCGCGGACCTGGTCATGGCCAACATCTACGATCAACTGATGCCTGAAGTGACCGACGCAAAGGACCTGGGCAGCGGTGTGATCGGTGGCATCGAATGCGACCACCTGGCCTTTCGCACCCAGGAAGTCGACTGGCAGATCTGGATCGCCCAGGGCAAGCAGCCCTTCCCATGCCGCTACGTCATCACCTCCAAGCTTGTCGATGGGTCCCCCCAATACAGTATCCAGATGCACAACTGGAAAGCCGGGGCCGAGGTCGTACACCAGGATTTTGTCTTCAACAACTCCACGAATGCCAGGAAGATCGACATCAAAGACCTTCCCGAGGCCGATGATTTGCCGTCGAACTTTGTGCGAGGGAAAACCAAATGAACGTGTTAAAGACAGGCGCCGGGTGTTTGTTGGCCGGGTTGGTCATGATTTGCGCGCTTGAGCTGGGAGAGGTGCTTTCGGTACCCGGTGTGCACAGCGTTATCGCACCCGCCGAAGCGGTGGTTGGGCGGCCCTTGACGCCAGTGAGCGTTGCCGGGGTGGCGCGGCGCACGGCGCGGCGCAACTGAACCCGCGGCGTGCGCGCCATTTCAGGCGTAGTAAATGGTCGATAACCGAACCAATAGCTTAAACTTGCCGCTCGGTTATCCCCTTTTACCTTTCAAGCAAGAGATCCCCATGGCAAACCACGACATCAGCTACCTCCCCGACCCTGATCCGGAGTCCATTTCCTCGGATGTTACCGGGTTTGGTGGCCTGCTGGTCTCCACTCAGATCCCCACCCGTGCCGACGGCAGCCTGGAGCTGGGCGATATCACCGCGCAAAGCGAATGCACCCTGCAAGCGCTCAAGGTCGCGCTGGAACGTGCCGGCAGCTCCATGGACCGGGTATTGCACCTGACCATCTACCTCACCGACATGGCCGACCGCCCTGCGTTCAACGAGGTCTACCAGCGTTTCTTCGCCAAACCCTGGCCAGTGCGCGCCGCTGTTGGCGTGGCGGCCCTGGCGGTTGAAGGCATGCGCGTGGAAGTGACCGCGATGGCTGCCAAGGGCTGAGGTCTTTGTCGCCAGCATCCATGTAGGAGCGGGCTTGCCCGCGATCGAGCGCGAAGCGATCGTTAACAAGGCATACCGAATTTATAGGCAGTAATGGCCTCATCGCGGGCAAGCCCGCTCCTACACCTATGGCCCACAGCCACCACCGGGCAGCAATGGATGCCGGGCAGGCGTTTCACCGGTACAATGTGCGCCTTGACCGTGACAGCCTGACTAAAAAACATGTCCCTACCCAAGCATCACCTGGAATTGCTCAGCCCCGCCCGCGACGTGAGCATCGCCCGCGAGGCTATTCTGCATGGCGCCGACGCCGTGTACATCGGTGGCCCGAGCTTTGGTGCCCGCCACAATGCCTGCAACGAGGTCAGCGAAATCGCCCAGTTGGTGGAATTCGCCCGTCGCTACCACGCCCGGGTATTCACCACCATCAATACCATCCTGCACGACAACGAGCTGGAGCCGGCGCGCAAGCTGATCCACCAGTTGTACGATGCCGGTGTCGATGCGCTGATCGTCCAGGACCTGGGCGTGATGGAACTGGATATTCCGCCGATCGAGCTGCATGCCAGCACCCAGACCGACATCCGCACCCTGGCGCGGGCGAAGTTCCTCGATCAGGCCGGTTTCTCGCAACTGGTACTGGCCCGCGAGTTGAATCTCAAAGAGATTCGCGCCATAGCCGACGAGACCGATGCGGCGATCGAGTTCTTCATCCACGGCGCGCTGTGCGTGGCCTTCTCCGGGCAGTGCAACATCTCCCACGCCCAGACTGGCCGCAGCGCCAACCGTGGCGACTGCTCCCAGGCCTGCCGCCTGCCGTACACCCTCAAGGACGAAAAAGGCGGCGTGATCGCCTATGAAAAGCACCTGCTGTCGATGAAGGACAACAACCAGAGCGCCAACATCCGCGCCCTGGTCGAGGCTGGCGTGCGTTCATTCAAGATTGAAGGGCGCTACAAGGACATGGGCTACGTGAAGAACATCACTGCCTACTACCGCCAGCGCCTGGACGCAGTCCTTGAAGAGCGCCCGGACCTGGCCCGCGCGTCCAGCGGCCGCACCGCGCACTTCTTCCTGCCCGACCCGGAGAAGACGTTCCACCGCGGCAGCACCGACTACTTCGTCAGCGAGCGCAAGATCGACATCGGCGCCTTCGACTCGCCGACCTTCACAGGCCTGTTGGTGGGTGTGGTAGAGAAAGTCGGCAAGCGCGACCTGCAAGTGGTTACCCATGAGCCGCTGTCCAATGGCGATGGCCTCAACGTGCTGGTCAAGCGCGAGGTGGTGGGCTTTCGCGCTAATATCGCCGAGCCCAAGGGTGAATTCGATGAAGACGGCGAAAAGCGCTACCGCTACCGTGTCGAGCCCAACGAAATGCCCAAGGGGCTTGTGCTCAAGCCAAACCACCCACTGAGCCGCAACCTGGACCACAACTGGCAGCAGGCCTTGCAAAAGACCTCCGCGGAGCGCCGGGTGGGCTTGTCCTGGGTCGCACAGCTGCGTGAGGAGCGTCTGCAACTCACGGCCACCAGTGAAGAAGGCATCAGCGCCAGCGTCGCCCTGGACGGCCCGTTCGGTGCAGCCAACAAGCCGGAACAGGCCCTGGAGCAACTGCACGACCTGCTTGGCCAATTGGGCACCACTCAATACCACGCCACCGCTATCGAGCTGGATGCACCGCAGGCGTTCTTCATCCCCAATTCGCAGCTCAAGGCCCTGCGCCGCGAAGTCATCGAAGCGCTCACCGCCGCGCGCATTGCCGCCCACCCGCGCGGTGGGCGCAAGGCCGAGACCACGCCGCCACCGGTGTACCCGGAATCGCACCTGTCGTTCCTGGCCAACGTCTACAACCAGAAGGCCCGGGACTTCTACCACCGTCACGGGGTCAAGCTGATCGACGCGGCCTACGAGGCCCACGAGGAGACTGGCGAAGTACCGGTGATGATCACCAAGCACTGCCTGCGCTTCTCTTTCAACCTCTGCCCCAAGCAGGCCAAGGGCGTCACTGGCGTGCGTACCAAGGTCGCGCCAATGCAGTTGGTGCACGGCGATGAAGTGCTGACGCTGAAGTTCGACTGCAAACCGTGCGAAATGCACGTCATCGGCAAGATGAAGGGCCACATCCTCGACCTGCCGCAACCTGGCAGCACGGTGAACCAGGTCGTCGGCTACATCAGCCCCGAAGACCTGCTCAAGACCATCCCCCGCGCTCCTCACTGAGTGATCGGCGAGCGCAGCGCTTCGGCGTTGTGCTCGCCTGCCTCTGACCCGTTTGTGGGTGACGCGCATTTTTGTAGTGGTTGCACTACAACGCTTTCGTGATTCACCGATACTGCCGTGCACTTTTCGATGTGAGGATTGGCCATACGATTTAGCCGTCAATCGCTCAGCATTCACCAGAGGAGATGCCTCATGAACAAGCGCTTTAAGTTGGTCTGCAAGAAAGTTCGTCTTGCCAGAAGAGCTGCTTGCGAATCCGTCCAGGACAGCAGCAAACCCACTGAAGTCTTTGCCGCAGCGCTTGAGCAGGAAGAAGAAAGGAATCTGATATGGGTCATGAAAAAAAGAGCCTGAACGCTTAGTACCAAATACCAGCCAAGGGTCGCCGGATACACTCCTCGCCGCTAAACTCTCCTGAATTTATCGGGGGTCGACCATGGCAATCTCGCTCATCCTGGGCATGTTGGTGGGGGCCATACTGGGCCTCACAGGCGCTGGCGGCGGCATACTTGCCGTCCCGGTGTTGGTGGCCGGAATGGGTTGGACCCTGCAGCAGGCCGCGCCAGTGGCCTTGGTAGCCGTGGCGGGCAGCGCAGTGATCGGCGCCATACAAGGCTTGCGCAAGAAGCTGGTGCGTTACCGCGCTGCCATCTTGATGGCAATCACCGGTGTGCCGTTTACCCTGGTGGGCCTGCACGTTGCCCAGGCACTTCCTCAACGCTGGTTGATGGGGCTGTTCGGGATCACCATGCTGATCGTGGCTGCTCGCCTGCTAATGCAAACCCATGATCGCGCCAGCATGCGCATTGAAACCTCGATGCGCACTGTCGCCCGCATCGACCCCGAAACCGGGCGGTTTCAGTGGTGCTGGGGCACGGCTTTTCTACTCGGTGGCATCGGCGCCATGACCGGCTTTCTCACGGGGTTGCTGGGTGTGGGCGGCGGTTTTGTCATCGTCCCCATGCTGCGTCGGTTTACCAATGTCTCGATGCATGGCGTCGTGGCCACGTCCTTGATGGTAATCGCCTTGGTCGGCACCGGCGGCATTGTGGTGGCGCAGGCTCACGGTGCGCAGATGCCGGTAAAAATCACCGTGCTGTTTGCCCTGGCAACTGCCATCGGCATGCTGGCTGGGCGACAACTGGCCGGCCATCTCTCAGGGCGGGTTGTGCAGCGTGGTTTTGCCGCCGTGCTGCTCTTGGTGGCCACAGGCTTGATCACCCAGGCGTTGCTTGCCCCCGTATTCGAGTAGCTCTCCCGTCTCCCCTGTCGGAAATTCCAGCGCCGTGCCATTGCGATGTTGCAAAGGCACCTAAACTTCGCAGCTACCCTCTCTCTTGCCATCGACTCCAGGTGCGGAGGCATTGCCATGACACACATGAAAGCTGCGATCTTTGTCGACAAAAATCGAATTGTGCTGGATGACAAGCCCATTCCCGAGATCGGCCCGGCAGATGCCCTGATTCGCATCACCACGACCACGATCTGCGGTACGGATGTGCACATTCTGCGCGGCGAATACCCGGTGGAAAAAGGCCTGACCATCGGCCATGAGCCAGTGGGCATCATCGAGAAGCTGGGTTCTCAGGTTCATGGCTTTACCGAAGGGCAGCGTGTCATCGCAGGTGCCATCACCCCCAGTGGGCACAGTTATGCCTGCCTGTGTGGCTGCGCTTCCCAGGACGGGCCGGATACGCGCCACGGTTTTCGTGCCACTGGCGGGTGGAAGTTCGGCAACATCATTGACGGCTGTCAGGCTGAATTCGTGCGCGTGCCCGATGCCATGGTCAATCTGTCGCCGATTCCCGACGGGCTCAGCGACGATCAGGTGCTGATGTGCCCGGATATCATGTCCACCGGTTTTTCCGGCTCCGAACGCGGCAATGTGAAAATTGGCGATACGGTCGCGGTGTTCGCACTAGGCCCCATCGGTCTTTGCGCGGTGGCCGGTGCGCGTCTGATGGGTGCTACCACCATCACGTCGATACGGTGGCCGCGCGGATGACCGTAGCCCGTCAGTTGGGTGCGACCCATGTCGTCGACTACAAGCAAGGCAATGTCGTCGATCAGATAATGGCGCTCACTGACGGTCGCGGTGTCGATGTTTCCATAGAAGCATTGGGCACCCAGGCCACGTTCGAGTCGTCGCTGCGTGTCCTGCGCCCCGGGGGCACCCTATCGAGCCTGGGGGTCTACTCTGGCGCATTGAGTATCCCCGTGGATGCGTTCGCTGCCGGCCTGGGTGACTACAGCATCTTGACCACCCTCTGCCCAGGCGGCAAGGAGCGCATGCGTCGCTTGATGGAAGTGGTGGCCAGCGGTCGCGTGGACCTGGGGCCACTGGTCACCCATCGCTTCAAACTCGATGACATCGAAGCGGCTTATGACCTGTTTGCCCATCAACGCGATGGCGTCATGAAAGTTGCCATCACGCCGTAATTGCGAATGCTGCTGACTGACTGGCATTGGCACCAGTCAGTCTCAGGCAAACCTCAGCGGTCGTTCTTGCTCGATGAGCCACGGGCGTTACTCAGCCCCTTCTCGTTATGGTCGCCTGGCGTAGTACGAGCGACCGCGGTCGATTTGGACAGCCCTCGGGTATCTCGGTCATTCGCTACCGCGGATGTCGCCGAACCATGACCATTGTCATCGTCGCGCGCGCTGCCGTAATGCTTACCGCTGTCGCCTCTGTCCCGGACGGCTTTGCCGGCATGATCGCTGCTCAGGCCTTTGCCCATGCCTTTACCGGACGAACCTGCGGAATGGCCACCGCCAAGACCACCGCCGTGGCCGCCACCACTGCCGCCGCCATGACCACCTCCACCACCGTGCCCACCTCCACCGCCATGGCCACCGCCCCCACCACCGCCTTGGGCGTAAGCCGAGGAGATAGGCGACAGCTGACCCGGCAGCATGCTTGTACCCGCCAGCATCAAGGCGCAAACAGCAGCGACCATCAGGTTTTTCTTTCTTATCAGCATGATGCCTCCCGGCGATTGAAATTCTCCGGCATGTGACAAGGTTCTTGAATTTAGGTTCTGGCCCGCGCAAGAAAAACCGATCTTCGGCAGCACTGCAGTACACGGGAACTTAACGGTTAGCCATAATCTAATGGCATACAAGGTATGCCCCATCTTCAGAGGGATCTAGATAATGTCGAAAACGCGCCTATTAGCGGCCTTCACCGCCGTAGCATTGGTCGCCGGTTCCCCCCCACTGCTTGCCGACCCGGGCAATGGCAAAGGAAACCCTCATGCTAACCAGAACCCGCAGGGCAACAGCGCGAACAAGGGCAACCCTGGTGGCGCGAATGCCAGCCAGGGTCAAGGCAAACACGGCGATAGCGACTGGAGTCACGGCCCGAGCATCGACGTGGGCGGGGTTCGGGTGATCCTGGGCGATAATCGGCAATACTGGGGCAATCCCCAACCGCTACCACCCGGCATCCAGAAAAACCTGGCGCGGGGTAAACCACTGCCCCCCGGCATTGCCAAAAAGCTCGATGGACGGATGATGGGGCAACTGCCCCACTATGACGGGTATGAGTGGATGCAGGCTGGCACCGATGTGATACTGGTCGCTATCGCGACCGGTATCATTTACGAAGTCCTGCATGATGCGTTGCATTGATTGGATGCAATGATTTGAAAGTCCTTTGGACTTTGACGCCGCCTTGCGGCAGCGGCTACGGGACTACAGCTGCCGTTAGGTTCGCGCGAGGATTTGCCTGGCCAGGCTCATGCGATGCACTTCGTTGGGGCCGTCATAGATGCGGAAGGCCCGGGCATCACGGAAGATCCGCTCTACAATCGACTCACTGGTGACCCCCTGGCCTCCCAAGGCTTGCACGCTTCGATCGATCACCCGCCAAATCGCTTCGGAGCTTATAACCTTGGCCATGCTCGATTCAAAGCCGCCTCGCTGCCCTTGATCCAGCACCCATGCGCAATGCCACACCGCAAGGCGTGTGGTCAGCAGGTCCATTTCGTTGTCGGCCAGCATAAAGCCAACGCCCTGGTGCTCGCCCAGCTTCTTGCCGAACGCTTCACGCGTGCGGGCGTAGGCGCATGCCACATCATGGGCGCGGCGCGCCTGGCCAAGCCAGCGCATGCAGTGAGTGAGGCGCGCCGGGGCCAGGCGCACCTGGGCGTAGCGCAAGCCTTTGCCGATTTCGCCCAGCACGTCGCTGGCCGGTACCCGCAGGTTTTCGAAGCGCAATACCGCATGGCCGCCGGTGAAACAGCTGTCGAGCGAGTCCATCATGCGCTCCAGGATGAAACCCGGGCGGTCGGTATCGGTGAGGAACATGGTGACGCTGCCGTCTTCCATGCGCGCCATGATGATGGCGAAGCTGGCGCCCTCGGCCCCTGTGATCAGCCATTTACGCCCATTGATCAGGTAATCGTCACCATCACGCACCGCAGTGGTGGCCAGCATCGATGGATCGGAACCGGCACCGTCGGGCTCAGTCATCGCAAAGCAGGAGCGGATGTGCCCCTGGACCATCGGCCGCAGCCACCGGTCCTTCTGCGCCTCGTTGGCCACTACTTCCATCAGATGAATGTTGCCTTCGTCCGGGGCATGGATGTTCATCGCCGTCGGGCCCAGTGTCGAGTAACCCGCTTCCTCGAAAATCACTGCCTTGGCCATGTGGGACAGCCCAAGCCCGCCCATTTCGCGAGAGGCGTGGGGTGTCAACAGCCCATGGGCACGGGCTTTTTCCACCAGTACCTGGCGCAGCTCGGCAGAGGGGCCGTGTGGCGTCTGCCGGAGGTCGCGCTCCATCGGGATGATTTCATCAGCAATAAAGCGACGGACTTTGGCCTGCAGCGCAAGCAGCTCGTCAGTAAGGGCAAAGTTCACAGTAAGATTCCTCAGGTGTTGGAGACCTTCAAGCCTTGGGGCTTGATGGTGCTGAACAGGTTTTCCAGGACGGTGTGGTGGATGCCGGCCTTGTGCGGGTTGTAAGGCGTGTAATTCAGGGTGCGGATAAGGGCGCCAACGACGTGGCTGCCGCACATGTCGATGTCCACGACGTTCAGGCACGCGGTGTCCTGCTCAAACGCGGCGATACCGGCAAGGCCTGCGCCCGTGGCCCATGCCAACAGAACTCGGTTGACCGCATCGTGGCTGACTATCAGGGCGCTCTCCCATGAGGGCTCGGCGAGCAGATCGAGAAAAACCTTCAGTATCCGTTCTTCGAATGCCGCCCATGGTTCGCCGCCGAGGAACGCAGCACCGGGGCTGGCGGCATTGCGGTAGGCGCCGGTAACCGTTTCGTGCAGGCTCTGGGCGGCCAGTTCCCGCAACCGCCCGGCCCGGATCTCGCGCAATTGCGGCATGGCCTCGATAGCGAATTCACGTGTGCCCAACAGCAGGTTCAGCGTCTGCCGTGCCCGGGGATAGTCGGAGCACAGCACCCGATCAAAGGTGCTGTCACACAGCACCTGGCCGAGCGCCGATGCCTGCTGCACGCCGTGATGCGACAGGGGCACCGCGCGCGGGTCGAGCGGGCTGCCATCGGCTGCGAAATAATCGACATGGCCATGGCGCACCAGATACACACGCCGCCTGCGGATTGAAGAATCAGCAATCATCGCTCACCACCTTAGGGTTGCTGATACGCAGCCTTGCCCGGGTAATTTCAGCCAACGCCAGCAACAGCGCATCCTGGGACAAGCCCGCCTGGTCGTACACGCCACGCCTGATCAGTTGGCACAACAGGGCGCGCACTTCTTCAAGCGCCCCCCCAGCCGCACCTTGCTGGCCGAGCGCATGCAGTAACGACTGTTCCTCGACCTGCTCGACCGTGGCGGCGAGTTCGACTTCCCTGCCAGCGATGGCCATGGCGCTGGCAACCATGCGGCATTCGTAATGGAGTTCTTCGGGCAGCGCCGGCATCAGCTGCTTGAGCAACACATCCCGGGCCACGCTCAAGAGTTCATGTGCATTGGGGCGATTCATTGCGTACCTCCGCTGAGCGCCAGGATTTCGAGTTCGAGTTGCGCAACCATCCGGCCAGTGAGTGCCAGTTCCAGGGAGTGTTGTTGCCCGGACAAATGGCGCTGCGCTTGTTGCAGGGCCACGACCGCCCAGCGCAGGTGGGCCATCAGTTGCCAGAACCTCAGCTCCCAGGCGTCAGGCCAGTAACCGGAAATGGATTGGTAGCCCTGCAGAAAGTCGCTGAGTGCGCCTACCCCACCGGCCTCGCGATCCGGGCGAGCAAAACGCCAGCACTTGGCGGTGAACCAGCCCAGGTCTTCGCGGGGGTCGCCCCATCCGGCGAACTCCCAATCAAGGACACCGCGCAGGTGCCCCCCATCGACCATGTAGTTGCCCGTGCGGTAATCCCGATGCGCCAACCGCGGGGCAAGCGGCGACGGCTTGTTCAGCTCGCACCAGCGCAACCCCCACTCGATCACTGGATGACTGCCGGGCAATTCATCCAGGTACAACCGGTACTGATCGATACTGGCTTGCACCGGATCGTCTGCAGGTGCGGGCAAAAAGCCCAGCCGGGGATGATCCGGCGTTATGCGGTGCAGCAACGCAAGGTTGCGGCCCAGCTCCGTGCACAGCCTTTCACGCGATGGTTCCATATGCGGGTCTGTGCTCAGGTGATGGCCGCTGGCGGTTCCGCCAAGGGCTTGCATCACGAAGAAGTCACGGCCAATCACGCCGGCGTCCCGGCACAGCCAAAGCGGTTCGGGTACTTTCACGCCGGCCTCATGGACGGCACAGAGCACCGCGAACTCTTGCTCGCGGCTCATGCTCACGGCGACAGATGAAGGTGCGTCGGTGCGCAATACCCAACGGCGCTCGGTTTGCCCTGCACCTTGCCCGATGCGTGCATGCACCAACCAGTTTTCCTGGATCGCACCTCCAGAGAGGCGTTCGGTCCGGTCGATCAGCACATGCTCGCAATCGAGCTTGTCGCGCAAGAACAGGGCCAGATCCGCATGGGCGTCTGGAATGTCCTTGCGCAGGGGACGGTTTTCTGAGGGAGTAATCGTTGGCATCACTGACGCGGTCTCTTAGGCACTGAGTACCAGGGACAGAGCAAGAGCTACGCCACATTGCCAGGACGCGTCAGAATTAATTTATATTTGTTTATTATCAATGACTTAAAATAACACTTGGTTTTCCAACGGCGAATGCGTGCGACCACACCATTGCAGCAATGAAATCATTGTTCCACTATTGAAATCCCATTTCATGGCCGATGTCCTCCGGCTGTCCCACTCAAGTGGCACTTTCTATGTCTGCAAAGGATTACCTGCCGCGTATCGTTGCGCTGACGACGCAACTGAACCCGTCGCTGGCCCCCGGCCGCATGGCGCGGATTATCGAAGAGGTCGTACCGGAGTACCGCAGCCGGGCACGAATCGAGATTGTCGAAACCACCCTTTCGCAGTTGCTCGCGACAGCGCGGCAACTGGAAAACAGCGAAGACGTAGATGCCATCATCTGCTCCGGTGCCTCCGCCGACTATCTTCGTCAACACCTCTCGACCACGATCCTGTCGATCCGCATGGGCGAGTATGACCTGATCCGCGCGCTTGATCTGGCCAGGACCAGGGCAACCAAAGTGGGAATTCTCAGTTTCCAGCACCCCCATCCGGAACTGGAAGCCATGGCGTCGTTGTTCACCGTCGACATCCGCCAGGCCACCTATACCCGCTTCGAGGAAGCACGACAGCAGGTCCGCCAACTGGTGGACGAAGGCTTTCGGGTGATTGTCGGCTCCTCGACGGTCGTGGACCTGGCACAGGAGAATGGCGCCCAAGGGGTGCTGGCACTCAATGCCGATGCGGTTCGCCGGGCACTGGAAGACGCCTTGGCCATCTGCCGCAGCAGGACCCAGTCGCTCATTGAGCAGCAACGCCTCAATGCGGTGTTGCGCAACCTGACCGACGGAGTGATCGCACTCGACGCAACTGGCCTGGTGCAATCGCTCAACCCCACCATGGCGTCGCTACTCGGCATTTCCAGCGATTGGGCGCGCAATCGCCCAATCGTTGAAATCCTGCCTGACCTGGACGTCTCGCGCGTGCTGCTAAGTGGCCAGGGTGAAGAGAACCGGGTGATCAAGGTCGGCAGTAAAACCCTGGCGGCCAACATCACCCCCATCATGGAGCAAGGCAAGCCGGATGGCGTGATCATTTCCTGCCAGGAAACCAATGTCATCCAGCGCGCCGACCGACGCATTCGCGCCCAGGTACGCCCCCGCCAATTTACCGCACGTTATCGTTTTGAACAGATCCTCGGTAATGCCCCCGCCTTTCGGGCATTGCTCAGCCTCGCCCAGCGTTACGCCGAGACCGATTCGACGGTTCTGATCACCGGCGAGAGCGGTACCGGCAAGGAACTGCTCGCCCAGAGCGTGCACAATGCCAGCACGCGCCAGGCGGGGCCGTTTGTCGCCATCAACTGCGCGGCCATTCCCGATACCTTGCTCGAGAGCGAACTGTTTGGCTATGAAGAAGGTGCGTTCACCGGCTCGCGCAAGGGCGGCAAGATCGGGCTGATTGAAACGGCCCATACCGGCACCTTGTTCCTGGACGAAGTGGGTGACATGCCGGTGTCGCTGCAAACCCGGCTACTGCGGGTGTTGCAGGAGCGCGAAGTGCTGCGCCTCGGCGCCTCGGAACCCACCCCCGTCGATATCCGCGTGATTGCCGCCACCCACTGCGACCTGCGCGGCCGCATTGGCGATGGCCGATTTCGCGAGGACCTGTATTACCGCCTCAACATCCTGCGCCTGGCTGTTCCGCCTTTAAGGGCACGTCGCGAAGATATTCCTGCGCTGGCCAGCGCCATCCTGCAGAAGTTGCCCCATCGCCCGGGTGCAACAGGCCTTCATCAACAGCTACTGCAGCACCTGATGCCCTATCTGCTCGAGCATCAATGGCCTGGCAATATCCGTGAGTTGGAGAACATCATCGAGCGCGCCGCCCTGTCGGCGCAGGAAGTGGTGCAAAGCAATGCAGGCGCCACGCTACCGTCCTTGTTTCCCGAACTCTTCGAAGGTGTGGACCGGCCAATACCCTCGCCTGCGCCGCATGGCCAAGACCTGCGCAGCGTCGGCAAGTCCAGTGAAGTGGCGCATGTTCGGCACGTCCTGGATACTTGCAACGGGGACATGGATGAAGCCGCGCGACGCCTGGGTATCAGCCGCACCACACTATGGAGGCGTTTACGGGTGGCAAGGTCGAGCTGAAAGGGTTGACCTGTGGCCTCACTGCTCCAGTTTCAGCAATGGCTCACCTTTCCTTACTACGTAGGTTGCCAACTCAGAGGCTTTGCTGGCGCCAATATTTTTGGCCACATGGGCAACGCCAGCGGGGATGAACAGCGAATCACCGGCCTTGAGCGTGATCGGTGGCCGCCCTTCAAGCTGATATTCAAATGTGCCTTCCAGGACATAAGCCACTTCCTCCCCGGGATGAGAATGCCGGGGGGATGCAATACCCGGGTCGATATCGACCCGCGCCTGGATAACCTCCTGCCCGGGGGCGCAGAGGTCCTGGCGCAACAAATCCGTGCGGTGAATGCCACTCTGCCAGCCCTTGGCAGTATTCACGTCTTGTGCTTGAGCGAGGCCAGTGATGGCAGTAAATGCTACAACCGTGGCAAAAAGGTATGGATATCGCATGATCATGTTCTTCCGAAAGTGTGGGTTTACAAGCCCTACTTTGATTACGGAATGTATGTTCCCTGTGTCGCCGGGGCTGAGATTTGTAAGCCTGGATGTGCTTGGCCAAGGCTGATACACACGCATACAAATGGAGATGATCACGTAGTGGTCCTTCTCAACTCAGGTCCAACGCTACATTTCTACTTGGGTGCCCAGCTCAATCACCCTATTGAGTGGTAGATTGAAATACTTCAGGTTGCTGTTGGCGTTCTTCAGCAGAAAGGCGAACAGGTGCTCCCGCCACCGCGCCATACCGATACGCTTGGTCGGGATAACCGTCTCACGGCTCAGAAAGTACGTAGTACGCATCGGGCTGAAATCCAGTCCACTCACGCTGCAAAGGCTCAATGCCACAGGCACGTCAGGCTCCTCGATAAAGCCAAAATGAAGGTTCACCCGGAAGAATCCCCCGCCATGGTCTTCGACATCGAACCGCCGTTCTGCCGATACACGCGGGCTGTCTTCGGAAACCACGGTGAGCAACACGACCTGCTCGTGCAACACCTGGTTATGCAGCAAATTGTGCAAGAGCGCATGCGGGACGGCGTCTGCCCGAGCAGTCAGGAATACCGCTGTACCTTGCACTCGGTGTGGCGGCTGCGCACCCAGGCTGCCAATGAACAAATCGAGCGGCAGTGTGGTTTCGTCCAGTCGCTCGACAATGATCCTGCGGCCGCGTTTCCAGGTCGTCATCAAGATGAACAGCGCGATACCCGCGATGACGGGAAAGGCCCCACCTTGAAAAATCTTCGGGGCATTGGCCGCAAAGTACAGGCTGTCCACCAGCAGAAAGCCGAGCAGCATCGGAATCGCCAGCCAGCGAGGCATCTTCCACAGGAGCAGAGCGACTGCCGATGACAGGATCGTGGTGATCAACATGGTGCCTGTCACGGCAACCCCGTACGCGGCGGCCAAAGCACTTGAAGATTCGAAGCCTATAACCAGAAGCACGACGCCCACCATCAGTGCCCAGTTGACCATGCCGATATAGATCTGCCCCTGCTCCTGGCTCGAGGTGTGCTGGATAAACATTCGAGGCACATAGCCGAGCTGGATGGCTTGGCGGGTCAGGGAGAAGGCACCGGAAATCACTGCTTGCGAGGCGATGATGGTGGCCAGTGTAGAGAGCCCGACCATCGGCAAGAGCGCCCAATCAGGTGCCAGGAGATAGAACGGATTGCGTACCGCCTCAGGGTTGCTCAGGATCAGCGCGCCTTGGCCGAAGTAGTTCAACACCAGCCCTGGCAGCACCAGCATGAACCAGGCGCGCGCAATCGGCTTGCGGCCGAAGTGGCCCATATCGGCATACAGGGCTTCGGCGCCGGTCAGCGCGAGCACCACCGCACCGAGGATGGCCACGCCAATTCCCGGGTGAACGATGAAAAATTGCACGCCCCAGGCGGGGTTGAGCGCCTGCAGCACTTCGGGTCGTTGCAAGATGCCATAAGTACCCAGTGCACCGAGAACCAGAAACCAAAGCACCATGACCGGACCGAACAGGATGCCGATCCGTGCAGTGCCGTGCTTCTGGATCAGGAACAGGCCAACCAGAACCACCAGGGACAAAGGGACGACCCAGTGCTCTATCCCGTCAAACGCAAGCTGCAGCCCCTCTACAGCAGAAAGCACCGAAATGGCCGGGGTGATCATGCTGTCGCCATAGAACAGCGCAGCACCGAACAGACCGAGCAAGACCAGTAACCTGCTCACGCGCGGATAGGGCGCGGCAGCGCGACGGGCCAGCGCTGTCAAGGCCATGATGCCGCCTTCGCCCTGATTGTTCGCGCGCAGAATGAACAAGACATATTTGATCGAGACTACCCAGACCAACGACCAGAAAATCAACGAAAGAATTCCGAGCACACCGTCGTGGTTGGCCTGCACCCCATAGTGCCCGGCGAATACCTCTTTGAGGGTGTAAAGCGGGCTGGTGCCGATGTCGCCATAGACCACCCCCACAGCTGCAACCAGCAGGCCCGCGGCCGAAGTTTTTGCATGAGAGTCTGCGAGTGTGTGGGAAGCAGGTTGGCTCACTTGATGTTTCTCGAAAATTGAAGTGTTGAAAGCACGCATGTAGTCCAGGAGGCAGGGGAACGGCCACGAGCCTGGCTACGTTGGGCAAACAGTCCCGAGCAACCCGGGAGAATGCGGGGTCAAACCCATGAGGCGACGTGTTGAGGGAGACAGGCACGATCACGGGACAAATTACGCCTGCAAGTATCCTTGCAGGACAAAAAAATCGCCGTAAAAAAACCGTAAAAATCCTGGGGCGGCCTGCTTACAACAGTGCAGCCCTGCCCCAGTGGCGAAATCATTCTGAAAAAGCGATTTCAGGCGCTGAGGACTTATTCAAGGCAAGAACGATTGGTCCATGGCAATGCTTCTGATCTTAGAATGGCGTGTTATTTCACACCTTTCATAGAGCCCATCAATGACTTGGTCAGCAACAGTGATTGGACGGGCTCGCCAACGCCTCTTAGTCTTCGCGCAAACATGTCCACCTGCCCGGCGGACACTAGTGGCCTGTGTGGTCAATTCGTTTACTCAATTAACCGTACAGGCCACTAGAATGAACAGTGAGCTGGTCCGCCCGACGAGGATCACCAAGCGAGGGTGTCATGTCAGAGCGAATCTTGATCGATGGTTTTTCCAGGCGCGTGGACTATTTGCGTATGTCGGTCACCGACCGCTGTGATTTCCGTTGTGTCTATTGCATGGCTGAAGACATGCAATTCCTGCCACGCCAACGGATACTGACACTGGAAGAGCTCTACCAGGTGGCCGAAAGTTTTGTGGCCCTCGGCACCCGCAAGATCCGCTTGACCGGGGGCGAGCCGTTGGTCAGGCAAGGCGTGGTGCAACTGTGTCAGCACATAGCCGCCCTGCCCGGCCTGCGCGAGCTGTGCATGACCACCAACGGTTCTCAGCTCGGCAGGCTCGCCGGGGCCCTGTTCGATGCCGGCGTCAAGCGGCTCAATATCAGCCTCGACAGTCTCGACCCACAGCGCTTTCGTGAGCTGACCCGCACCGGCGACCTGGCACAGGTTATCGCAGGAATCGATGCCGCCCGTGCCGCCGGGTTTCGCCACACCAAGCTCAACTGCGTGGTGATGAAGGGACGCAACGATCAGGAGATCAACGACCTGGTGAGCTTTGCCATCGATCGCCACCTCGACATCTCGTTCATTGAAGAAATGCCCTTGGGCATCATCAACGAACACAGCCGTGCCGAATCACATTACTCCAGCGCACAAGTACGCGAGCGGATCGCCGAACGCTATACCCTGATCGAGTCTGCCGAGTCGACCCAAGGCCCTTCACGCTACTGGCGCCTGGCCGAGGCACCCGGGATCCGCCTGGGCTTCATTTCGCCGCACAGTCACAACTTTTGTTCCACCTGCAATCGGGTGCGCTTGACGGTGGAGGGTCGTTTGCTGCTGTGCCTGGGCAACGAGCATTCGGTTGACCTCAAGACGGTGCTGCGCAGCCACCCGGGGGAACCCGAGCGCCTCAACAACGCCATCATTGAAGCAATGAAAATCAAACCCTTGCGTCACAATTTTGAAGTGAATGATGACGTACAAGTCGTGCGTTTCATGAACATGACCGGCGGCTGAACGCCTGACCTCCAGACAGAACACTATGATCGTCAGACCCAAACCCAATCTGATCAACGTATTGATTGCGCTCAAGGGCTCGATCGCCAAACGCATTGCCTTGCGCAGCTTGATGGTCACATTGATGGCGTACGCCATCGTGCTCGTGGAAACGATGCACCCCAGCTACTTCGCCAAGGTCGCCGCTACGCCCTTCACCTTGCTGGGCTTGTCGCTTTGGGCCTGGATGCCATTGGCGATGAGCTGGAAGACCCGTTCGGCCATGATGAAAATGACCTGCCCATCGATGCCATCGTGCGCAACATCGAGCGCGAAGTGCTTTGGGCGGTGGTGGCGACAGATCTGCCGCCCAGGCTTGTACCGGTCGACTACGTGTTGGGCTGATAGGCCGTGATCGGCGTAGCAGCAACTGTCTTGCGCCCGCTTCGCGCGCGACGGGGGCGCAATAACCCGGATAAGACAGTTGCTGCTACGAGCATCGTGTCAGCCTGTGGAACGATTTGGCTCCCTATCACCTACGCGCCAACTTGTACCGGACGCAATCCTCATAAAAACTCTGCCGCACCGCCGCAGGCTTGATCCGGGATTGGCTGTCGTAGGTTTGTTCGGTAATGCCCAAGGCCGTCATGCGCATCCACGGCTTGGTGAATTTGTAATGCTGTATTTTCTGGCGCGCAGCGTACAGGGAGACTCCCGACAGCTTGAGCTCCTGGGCCCGCGCTGCGGTACCCGCGCCCCAGTCGCACATGTATCGATCATTGGCCTTCAACTCCCTGGCCTGGGCAGTGGCCGCAACGCTCACCAGGGCAAACGACAGCAGCGCACTTATTACACTCCGCATAAGATATAGCCCCCAACCGACTGAAAATAAAACGATTTTGTCGGTTAGTTCGAGGCTTGGGGGCCAGCATAGTGCCTTCTATCCGGCAGTTCCTTCAAAGAGTTCGGTGATGATGGGCCGATTGCGGCGAATACCCAGGCAGCACAGGTAATAGCTGATATGAAAAGGCATCAGCGCATAGGTCAGGCTCATGGCAATCGGCGGCGATACCGCACCGATGCGTAGCATGCCTTGCGTTCGCTGGCGAAAACTCTGCAGCAATTGACACTCAGGTACTCGGCGGCCGCGGTAAAGCTCCCGATGCGGGCAACGGCGTGAAAGGAGCGCAACCATTTGTGGTACTGGTACATGAAAGGTCCGGTTCCTGGGCCAGGGCGATGGGATGAGCGAGCGGCAACCTCATCATGGCGTGGCAGCCGAGGCCAGTGCAATATCACCCCGGCAAACCGTGAGCGCCGCCTGCCCACCCGTGTGCAGACAGCGCTCAAGGTTTAAGCCGCAACTCAGCAGGCTTGCGGCACCTCGCCCCTGGCCAACCGTTGGTTGATCTCGTCGACCACCCCCGGTAACTGGGCAATGGTGTCGATCAAATAGTGCGGGCGAGCACCTTCGATTTTCTCTATTTGCAGGGGCATGAAGCGATCTTAGATGGCGGTCACATCGTCATCGCTCGGCAGGCGGCCAAAGGCGGCGCGGTAACGTTCGGCTATCTCGAGCACGTCGCAGAGGGTGCGAATGTGGTCCCACTTGCCCATGCCCATGGGGCCGCGCGCCTCTTCCAGGGTAACGGGAACAAGCCGCACAAAAACAGCGCCACCAGGCCGATGCCGCTATGGGCAGGCAGGATCCACATCCACAGGCTGGTCAGTGACATGTACAGCATGATCGCCAGGTAACGACAGGACACTAGGCGGCGCGGGCCCCGATGAAATTCTTGCCTCGTGCGCCCTGCAGCGCGTGGGCAATGATTGCCTCGGCCTCGCCCGCTGACACGCCGTAATCGGCGAACTCGGTCTTGACCTGCAGGCTATGGAGGAACTCGCGCAGCCGGGCCTGGGCCGCTAGCAGGTCGTTGCCAAACACGCGCTGCAAGGTCCGGTCACGTGCCTCGTCCCGGCCCCAGGCCAGGCCCAGCACCAGTGGCAGGGTGAATGAGCAGGCGATGCCGTGGGGCAGCCCATGGCGCAGAGTCATCTCGTAGGAGATGGAATGCGCCAGTGCGGTCTTGGTGTTGGAAAAAGCCATCCCGGCTTTCAGTGCCGCCAGCGCCATTCGCGAGCGCAGTTCACGGCTGGACAGGTCCAGGCGCAATTTCGGCAGGTATTCGAGGATGTCCTCGATGGCCGAGATGGCGAAATTGTCCGAGATGGGATTGGCATTGACGTTCCAGATCGCCTCCAGGGCATGGGACAGCGCATCCAGCCCGGTCGAAACGGTCACCCCGGCTGGGACTGTGAGCATCAACTGCGGGTCAACGATGGCGACCTTCGGCCAGGTGCTGTCCAGGTGCAATGAGTACTTTTTCTGGCTGGCCGTGTCCCAGAGGGTGGCCCAGGGCGTGACTTCGCTGCCGGTCCCGGCGGTAGTCGGTACCGCGATCAGCGCTTTTGCACGCGCAGGCACAAACGACTCGCCAGTGACCAGCAAGGTCAGCAGTTCGTCAAAACTGCCGGATTGGGTGCCCACGATCAGCGCCTTGGCGGTATCGATGGCGCTGCCACCACCCACTGCGATGACTGTCTGGCAGTGACCTGCTTCACGCCAGAAACGCTCGTAGGTACCGCGCAATTGGGCGACATCGGGATTGGGTTGTACATCTTCGACCAGGTACACCAGGCGTTCGCCAAGCAGGTCCTGAATGCGTTCGACCAGGCCCAGGCCGCGTGCTTCGGGAAAGATCACCAGGGCGACCTGTTGTTGGTCGGTCAGCGCCACCAACTGCTGCAGGCTGCCGTAGCCGAAACGTGTATCGACGGGATTGTGGAAACGGGCAGTCATGTCGACTCCTTGGTTGTTCTTGTTGTTGGTAGGTGGCGCCATAGTCGGCGAGCCTTTCCAACAGCTCAAATCGATTGATCACAGGTATCTATAGGCTCAGCCGATACTGGGGCGACAGTCTGCCCAAACCCCAGGCGCACACAGGCGCCGGGGCTGTCATCAAGGTATGGATGAACTGAAGTTTGCGGCGGCAACCCTAGTGTCGGTTGCCGCTCTGGATGCGGCGGCGCAGCTGGCTGGAAACCAGGTCTGCGGCAATCACCATCAGGGTGATGACGATGATGCAGGTTGCCGTCTGCTGGTACTTGAACAGCTTCAGGCTGCTGACCAGCTCGAAGCCCAGCCCGCCCGCCCCGACCATGCCCAATACTGTGGCCGAACGCAGGTTGACCTCGAAGCGGTACAGCACCACGGCGATCCAGGCCGTGATCACCTGTGGCAGCACGCCGAAGGCGATCACTTGCAAGGGCCGCGCACCGGTTGCTTGCAACGCCTCGATAGGGCCCTGGTCGATTTCCTCGATGCTGTCGGCGAAGAACTTGCCGAGCATGCCGACCCCGTGCAAGGCCAGCGCCAGTACCCCCGGAAACGGCCCCAAACCAACGGCCGAGACAAACACCAAGGCCAGGATCAGCTCGTTGATGCTGCGGATAACGTTGAGTAACTGGCGTGTACCGGCGTAGAGCCAGCGATTGCCATGCAGGTTGCGCGCCG
Organism: uncultured Pseudomonas sp.; assembly: GCA_964453495.1. Classification (GTDB taxonomy): domain Bacteria; phylum Pseudomonadota; class Gammaproteobacteria; order Pseudomonadales; family Pseudomonadaceae; genus Aquipseudomonas. Next base: position 23,246 of record CAYVPI010000055.1, read on the forward strand.
CCAGAAAGGCCAACGGTACGGCGAACACAATGCCCAACAATGTGCCCCACAAGGCGATCTGCAAGGTTTCCACCGCTGGCGCCAGCAGCATGGGCACAATGCTCAGGTCGGGCGGCACCGAGCGCTGGATGAAGTCGCCGATCTGTGGCAAGCCGTTGCTCAGTTCACGCCAACTCAACTGCGCGCCGTTTGCGCTCCAGTGCAGGATGCCCAAGGCGATCAACAATAACGTGCCGGTCAGCAACCAACCTCGGGGCGTATCCGGAGTGTTCATCACCCATTGGTGGCCCTTCATGCGCACCTCCGGTTGGTTTGCCCGACAGGCGCGTCAACTAAGGTTTGGACGCTGTCTCCGGCCGCCGGATAGATCCGCCGCAACGCCGCTTCATCGAGCGGTTCATGGTTGCTGTCGAACACCACCCGGCCGTGGGCCAGGCCCACGATACGGTCGCCGAACTCGCGCGCCAGGTCGATTTGGTGCAGATTGCACACCACAGTGATGCCCAGATTGCGCGCGGCATCGCGCAGGTATTGCATGACCAGCCTGGCGGTGTTGGGGTCCAGGCTGGCAACCGGTTCATCGGCGAGGATTACCCGCGGCCGCTGGGCCAGGGCCCGGGCAATGCCGACGCGTTGCATCTGCCCGCCGGAGAGCGAATCGGTGCGGGCCTGCGCCTTGTGTTCCAGCTCCACATGGCGCAGGCAATCGATGGCCAACTCCACGTCCGTGCGGCGAAACAGCTGCAACACCGAAGTCAAGGTCGCGACCGAACTCAACCGACCGGTCAACACGTTCTTGAGCACGGACAACCGTGGCACCACATTATGGTGCTGAAAGATCATCGCCACTTGCCGGCGCAGCTGGCGCTGGTCACGGCTGCCCATGGCATCGACGCCGGCGATCTGCAGTTCACCGGCATCGCCATGCACGAGGCGATTCATGCAACGCAGCAAGGTGGACTTGCCAGCACCGGATTGCCCCAGCACCACCGCAAACTCGCCGGCGCCAATCTGCAGGTCGACGCCTTGCAAGACCGGGTTGTCACCGTAGCGTTTGGTCAATTGCCGAACGCTGATCATTTCATGCTCCGCAAGTCGAGGTTGAGCACCTTGCCGGTTTCACGCACAACGTTGTAGGCCGCATCGGTAGTGGGCTGAAAGCCGTTGAGCATGCCTTGGTCGCCCCAGGGCACATCCTTGATCGAGGCCAAGGCGGTGGCCAGTTTCTGCTTGAGGGCCGGGTCCAGGTCCTTGCGCCAGACCATAGGCGACTCGGGAATATCCTTTGAAGACCAGATAATCTGGAAGTCATCCTGCTTGACGTGCCCTTGGGCCACCGCCGAAGCGAAGATACGGTCGGCCACGGCTGCCGCGTCGACTTTGCGGTTGGCCACGGCAAGGATGCTGGCGTCATGGGAGCCGGAGAAAATCACTCGCGAAAACAGTTGCTCCGGCACATAGCCGGCGGCTTCCAGGCCGGCCTTGGGAAACAGGTGCCCCGATGCGGAACTGGGGTCGACGAAGGCGAACGTACGCCCCTTCAGATCCGCGAGCTGTTTGATGCCACTGTCCTTACGCGCCAGGATCTGGCTGTGGTAGGCGCTGGTGCCGGCCTTGCGGGTCACGGCCACGGCAAACGCCTCCACGCCTGCCACTTGATTGGCCAGCACATAGGAAAACGGCCCCAGGTAAGCCACATCCAGCTTGCCGGAGCGCAGCGCCTCGATCACCCCGTTGTAGTCGCTGGCCACGAAAGGTTTGACCGGCATGCCCAGTTGCTGCTGCAAGTCATCGAGCACCTGCTTGCTGCTCTCGATCATGGCCTGGGAGTCCTCGGACGGAATCAGGCCAATGCGCAGTGCGTCTTGCGCACCGGCATGGGTGGCGATGAACAGGGGCAACAGGCTCAAGCCGGCCAAGCGAAGCAATTTGGAGAAGGAGTTCATGGCGTTCCCAAAGGTTGTGGTTGGAATACCGCTACCCTAGGGCTGTCATGTGACAGTCACAGCATCAATTCAATATGGGTTTTCCGGGAAAACCATTGATGGAAGCTATGGATGTCTACCGCCACTTTTTCTACCGCCAAGCTATCTACCTCCAAGCTGCGCACCTTCCTGGCCGTGGCGCGCCATGGCAGCTTCAGCGCCGGTGCCCGCTCGTTGGGCTTGAGCCAGCCTACAGCGACCACCCAGATCCAGGGGCTGGAGCGTGACTACAACGTCGAGCTGTTTCACCGCCGTGGGCGACGGGTCGAGTTGACCCCGGTCGGCCGCCAATTGCTGCCGATCGCGCAACAGATGGGCATGCTGGAACTGGAGGCCTCCAACTTGCTGCGCGATTCAGGCAAGCTCAACCGCGGCCAATTGAAGATCGGCGCGGTCGGCCCTTTCCATGCCATCGAAATGGTCGATGCCTACCGTCGCGACTACCCACAGATCGATATTTCGATTCGCATCGGCAATTCGGCTTGTGTGTTGGCAGAGCTGGAAAATTACGTCACCGACGTCGGCGTGCTGGCGGGCTTGCATGAGGACCCGGCCTTCAGCGCCCAGTTGTATGCGCGCCATAGGGTGATCCTGTTCGCCAATGTCCATCATCCCTTGGCACGCCACGACACCCTCGAACTCGAAGCCCTGCAAGGGCAGCCCCTGCTGCGACGCGAAAGTGGCTCGACCACCCGCGTGGCCCTTGAGAAAGTCCTGGACGCCCGACAAATCAGCCCGCGCATAGTGATGGAAATCGGCAGCCGCGAGGCCCTGCGCGAGGCTGTCATCCGCGGCATCGGCATCGGCGCGGTTTCCGAAGCGGAGTTCATTTGCGACCCTCGCATCAAGGCCATCGCCATTGCCGGCGACCCGGTCTGGACCGAAACCTACCTGTACTGCCTGGCCGAGCGGCGCAGCAGTCAGGTCATTGCATCGTTTTTAGATACCATCGGGTAGTGAAGACGTGCGCTCGCGCTCAAAAAGAAATGATGCGCATTTGCCATCCCACCCTGTTCCGCACCCCCGCTAAAGGTTAGAATGCGCTCAACCCGGGAAGAGCCGATGCGCGAACCAAATCACCCAGAATCCGAAGATGCAATCACCGATGCGGCAGCGCATTGGTGCATGCGTCTGCACGAAAGCGATTGCACGGACGCCGAGCGAAAGGCGTTTGCCCAGTGGCTTGCCGCCGACCCGCGGCACGCCATCGAATATGAGGCAATGCTGGAAATCTGGGATGTCGCCGATCATCTCCCGCGACCACCCGTGGCGCCCTTCTCAGCCAAGGTGGTATCAATGCCCGTGCCGGCGCCTCGGCGATCCTGGCGCACCTACGGCGTTGCGGCAGCGCTCAGCCTGTTGGCGATTCCGCTTGCCGGGTTTGCTGGCTGGAACCTGGGCTGGGTACCCAACGCCTACCAACACTTCGAAGCCACGGGCCAGCGCCAGCAAGTAACCTTGGCCGATGGCAGCCAGGTAGAGCTCAACCTGGGTACACAACTGACCTACAGCAACTACAAGGACCAACGCCGGGTCGTCCTGAACAAGGGCGAGGCGTTCTTCAAGGTCAGCCATTGGGTCGAACACCCGTTCGTGGTCAAGGCTGCCGATGGCCAGGTCCGGGTCACGGGTACCCAATTCAATGTGTGGAAGTACGACGATCAGGTGAACGTGACCCTGTTGCAGGGCTCGGTACTGGTCAGCAGTAACCAGGATACCGGAGGCTACCGCCTCGATCCGGGCATGCAGGCCAGCTACAAGGCCGGCGACTACGAACCACGCATCAAACAAACCTACAGCAACGATTCATCGCTGGCCTGGCGCAGCGGCAAGCTGATTCTCGACAACCTTGCGCTGGCCGATGCCCTGCCCCTGATCAATCGCTACCTGGACAAACCTGTGGTGTTGGCCGACAGCGCGACCGGGCAAATCCGTATCGGTGGTATTTACGATACGACGCAAATTCAGGACCTGGTCGCATCCCTGCCCAAGGTCCTGCCGGTGCGCCTGGGCCGGGACAAGGACGGTAACCTGGTTATCAGTTCGGCACCAACCCACGCCCCAAGGGGCTGATGTAGCAGCTGCCGCTGCGTCCCGCTCGGAGTCGCGCACGACCGAAGCGGGCGCAATAAGCCAGTCAAGACAGTTGCTGCTACTCAAGGCTTACCGCTGGCAACCCTTACATCTTTGGAACCCACGGCATCCGCCTCATGGATCACCTGCAGGCGATAGTTGGCATCGGCCTTGATTTGCGCTTCGGTGAAGGGCAACAGTGCCCACTCCTTGCGGGAAAACGCTTCGGTCTGATCACGCGAATGAGCAGACTGCGGATCGCTGGACAGGGAAAACGCCAACAACCCTTGCGCCTTTGGCCCAGCGTCATCGAAGGTGACCACTTGCAGGTAACTGCTGCCGCTGACCACTTCGCGCTTGCCGCCCTCGCCCGCTACGCTCTGGATCGCGTTGTAGACCCCCAGCTCCGAAGGCCCCCCATGGATTGGCGTGCGCTGGTTGCCACTATTGAATGCCTGAATGTCGCCCCAGCGTTCCTGGGCCGTCAGCCCCTGCTCCGCGACCTGGGCAGCGGATGCCAACATCGCCTTGCGCACGGTATCGGCCACTTCGGCTTGAGCGATATTCAGGCCGCGTGGTGTGTGCATGGCATCGGCCGGGTCGAACGCCACTCGCCAGATGCCGTCATCCTCCAGCAGTTTGTCCATCACCTGCTGGAAGTGCACCAGGCCCAGGCCGGCTTGCAGGTTGGCACTGCGGTCCCACGCCTTGAGGCTCAGGCACACCGGCTTCAGGGTTGGCGCATCGCTGCCCAGGCCCTTCGCACACAGTTGCAGCAGGTCGGGCAGCACCTGATCGGCCAGGTACACCCGGTCGTCCATGACCATCCGTTGCAGATCCTGCGCCTGCACCGGCCCATTTTTCTGCAACTGCGCCAAACGCTCCAAGGCAAAGCGTGCACGCGGGCCCAAGGGCAATCCTTCACGGCTGACCACTGGCGAAAAACCGGTCAGCGGCGCCGCCGGGTTGACCAACCAGGCCGAATCATTGGAGTTCTGCACGAAGTCGCTGCGGTGCATTTGCGGCAGCTTGTCCGCCGGGAAAATGCCTTTTTGCACGCTGTTGGACGCTACATTCCAGGCGCAATCCTTGCGTGAGCCGTCGAGCACGATCAGCTCCAGACCTGCACGCGGATCGCTGCACTGCTTGAGCTTGTCGGCATCCACATAGGGCACCACCGACTGGTTCATGTAGAGCGTCTGCCCTTTATCGTCCGCTGCCAGTGTATTGACCCAGGGAATGCCCTGGATCTTGTGCACCGATTCCTCGAACGCCTTGAGGCTGTCAGCCAGGTTCATTGCGTACCACTGCTGCAGCACCCGCACGTTGTCCTGGTTGGCATCGCGCAGGCTGAAGGCAACCTCATGGTTCCAGTCCAGTTTGCCCGGCCATTGCACCACCGGGCCGAATGCCGAGCTGTAGACGACCTTGGTCTCTGCTTTCCTGCTGCCGTCGGGCTGGCGGACCTGCACGGTGACGGTGTGTTTGTCCATCGCCACCGATTTGCCGTCCAGCAGGTAGCGGGTCGGGTCCTTGGGGTCGAGCTGCAGGCGATAGAGGGTGAAGTGTTTGGAGGTATCGACAGTGTGGGTCCAGGCCAGGTGCTGGCTGAAACCGATATTGATCACCGGCAGTCCGGGCAATGCCGCCCCCATCACATCGAGCTTGCCGGGGATGGTCAGGTGCATCTGGTAGAAGCGCATGCCACCGACCCACGGGAAATGCGGGTTGGCCAGCAACATGCCACGGCCGTTGAAGGAGCGGTCGGCACCGATGGCGACACCGTTACTCCCTCGCTCCAGGGCAAAGCGCTGCATGCGTTCGGCGGTCAACTGAAACGACTGCCCCGGGCTGGTTAGCGCAACGGCTTGTGGCGGCGCCGCAGCCACCAGCGCCTCGGCAAACTGGCCCACGCCGCCCTCGACCAACAGACGACGGGTGAGCTTGACCAGGTCCAGCGCGGTGATCGGGCGCACCCAGGCTGCCTGGCATTGTTGCGGCAACGCATCCTCGCGTTCGCTCAGGAGGCGGTTGTATCCGGCGGCATAACCTTCAACCAGTTGTTTGACCTGGGGCGTCTGCGCCTGCCAAAAGGCAGCGACCGCAGCAGGCGTGTTGAGCCAGTTGAAGAACACATCGCTGGTCAGGTTGTCCCGCTGCTCGACGGTAACCTGGTCAGCGCCGAAATATTTCGAACGCTCACCATTGACGGTAACGATTTCATTGGCCAACAGGCACAGGTTGTCCTGTGCGTAGGCGTAGCCGATGCCGTACCCCAAGCCGCGCTCATCGGCGGCCAGGATATGCGGTACGCCGTAGGTGGTGCGGCGTATATCCGCGCTCGCCTCCCCGGCCTGGTTGCGCGCCTGCGCCCCCAGGCTCAAGCCAATGAAAAGTGCGGTAAGGCAGAACCTGGGCAATGGCCGGGAAATGATCACGCTGACTCCTGGAGAAATAATCGGTGAGGGTTCGGCAAGCTGTGTTTAGCTCGCCGACGCCAGCAGCAGGTTGCGCTCGCCGCCTTTGGCATGGGCGTACAGGGACGTGGCGATCTCGCAGGCACGCACCGGCAGGATCGACAGCAGGGTATCGCTCAGGCCATGGCTGGCCTGGCAGAAGCCCTGCATGTAAATGCCGGCCTTGCAGCGCTCGTCGGTCACCAGGCGATAGTCGCGGTTGACCTGATAGTCACCCAGGTAGTCGGCCAATGGTGCCAGCAGTTGGCGGTGCATCTGCCGTTCGTAGCCCGTGGCGAGGATGACCGCATCGTAGCGATGGCTGCTGACCTCGCCGTTGGCGATGCTGCGTAATGCCAGCTCCACGCCGGTTTCGCTGGCGACTGCCTTCTCGACCGCGCTCAGGCTGCGGAACGCATGACGAGCAATACCCGAGACTTTCTGGCGATAGAGAATGCCGTAGATGCGCTCGATCAGGTCGATGTCCACCACCGAGTAGTTGGTGCTCTGGTACTCGGTGATCAAGCGCTCGCGTTCGGTGGTGTCCTGGTCATAGATCAGGTCGGTGAACTCGGGCGAGAACACTTCGTTGACGAAGGGGCTGTCGTCTGCCGGTTTCAGGGCCGAACCACGGGAAATAAGGTCGACCTGCACCGACGGGTAGCTGTCGTTCAAATCGATAAAGGCTTCGGCGGCGCTTTGCCCGGCACCGACGATCGCCACGCGCATGGGTTTGCCGCTGACACACGGCTGGCGGGACATGCGGTCCAGGTACTGGGAGTGATGGAACACCCGTGAGTCGCCCTTCAGCGCCTTGAAGGCTTGCGGAATGCGCGGTGTACCGCCGGCGCTGACCACCACCGAACGCGTGGTGCGGACCATGTGCTCGCCGTGGGCCCCGCGGGAAATCACGCGCAACGCCTCAACCTGCTGATGGTGCAACACCGGTTCGATCGCCAGCACTTCCTCGCCGTAGCGGCTTTGCTCCTGAAAGTGGCCCGCCACCCAGCGCAGGTAATCGTTGTACTCCATGCGGCACGGGTAGAAGGTGCCCAGGTTGATGAAATCTACCAGCCTGC
>CAYVPI010000056.1:0-29841 GCA_964453495.1 uncultured Pseudomonas sp.
GCCAGATCCCCGGCGAGATCATGGACATGATGGTGGTCAACAGCGCCACCCTCAAGGACAACCCCGCCCTGGGCAAGGCCCTGACCGGCGCCTGGTTCGAAGTGATGGCGCTGATGAACAGCCAAGGCGCCGACACCACCGCAGCCCTGGAACACATGGCCAAGGCCTCGGGCACCGACCTCTCGGGTTTCCAGGCGCAACTGGCAACCACCAAGCTCTTCTACACCCCACAAGAAGCCCTGGAATTCGCCACCAGCCCGAAACTGCCGGCGACCATGGGCAAGGTCGCGCAGTTTTCCTTCAGCCATGGCTTGCTCGGCGAAGGCGCCCGCGACGCCGGCGCTGTCGGCATGGCCTTCGCCCGTGATATCACCAGTGGCGACAAAGCCAACGTCAAGCTGCGCTTCGATCCGACCTACGTGCAAATGGCCGCCGAAGGCACCTTGTAACCCGTCCAAAGGTAAATGCCATGCGCCTGATCAACCGTCACCCGGACCGCTCGAGCCGCCTGCTGCTGGTGATCCTGCCGTTCGCCCTGTTGCTGTGTGCCTACTTCCTGGGCTCGACCATGCGGCTTACGGAAAACCCCAACGACAAACTCCTGCCCAGCGCCGTGCAAATGGGCGATGCGGTCAAACGCATGGCCTTCGAACAGGACAAGCGCAGCGGTGCCTACCTGATGTGGCAAGACACGGGCGCGAGCTTGCAACGGCTGGGCATCGGCCTTGGTATCAGCGCGCTGGCCGGCCTGTGCCTGGGCATTGCCGCCGGCACCCTGCCGCTGTTCGGTGCATCGTTGTCGCCGTTGCTGACGGTGCTGTCGATGGTGCCGCCATTGGCCATCCTGCCGATCCTGTTCATCGTTTTCGGTTTGGGCGAACTGTCCAAGGTGATGCTGATCGTGATCGGCATCACCCCGATCCTGGCCCGGGACCTTGAACAACGGGCCCGGGAGATTCCCCAGGAATTGCTGATCAAGGCGCAGACCCTGGGCGCTTCCACCTGGACCCTGATCCTGCGGGTGATCCTGCCGCAATTGCTGCCACGCCTGCTGATCTCCCTGCGCCTGGTATTGGGCTCGGCCTGGCTGTTCCTGATTGCTGCCGAAGCCATCGCCTCCACCGATGGCCTGGGTTACCGGATCTTCCTGGTGCGTCGCTACCTGGCCATGGACGTGATCCTACCGTACGTAGCCTGGATCACCCTGCTCGCCTGGCTCATGGACCTGGGCCTCAAGCGCCTGACCCAACTGGCCTTCCCCTGGTACGAAGGAGCACGGCCATGAGCTTCATTTCAGTGAATAACGTGTGGCAGCAATACGCCGAACAAGTGGTGCTCGAGCGCCTCAACCTGAGCATCGACGAAGGCGAGTTCTGCACCCTGGTCGGCACCTCCGGCTGCGGCAAGTCCACCTTCCTGCGCCTGCTGCTGGGCCAGGAAGTGCCGAGCCGCGGGCAGATCCTGCTCGACGGTCAGCCACTGACCGGCGAGCCCGATGCCAGTCGGGGCGTGGTGTTCCAGCGTTACTCGGTGTTCCCGCACCTGTCAGTACTGGACAACGTCGCCCTGGGCCTGGAGCTGCCGCAGGCGAAACTGCTGGGCCGGTTGTTCGGCCAGGCCAAGCGCGCAGCCCGTGAACAGGCTGCCGCCATGCTGGGCAAAGTCGGCCTGGGCCATGCCCTGGACAAGTACCCCACGCAGCTTTCCGGCGGCATGCAACAACGCCTGGCCATCGCCCAGGCGCTGATCATGCAACCGCGCATTCTGCTGCTCGATGAGCCCTTCGGCGCCCTCGACCCGGGCATCCGCAAGGACATGCACGCACTGCTGCTGGAACTGTGGCGCGAGACACGCCTGACCGTGTTCATGGTCACCCATGACCTGTCCGAAGGCTTCAGCCTGGGCACCCGCCTGCTGGTGTTCGACAAGGTTCGCCAGGACCCGCACGCGCCCCAGGCCTATGGCGCTCGCATTACCTATGACATTCCCCTGAACACTGACCGCCGCGCCGCCCGCGCCGCCGTCGACGCCCTGCCCGAACACGTGGCCGGCCGCCTGCAAACAGCCTGAAGGAAACCACCATGACTGACTTGCCTGCATCGTTGCCATTCGCCGAAGAGACCCTGCCCGGTGGCGGCCACCGTTCGTTCGTGCTCAAGCGCGGCGAACTGCTGCGCCTGACCGACCTGCACGGTGGCGCCAACGTCAGCCTGACGTTGCTCAACGCCAATGAAAAAACCGAGCGCCTGAACCTGCCCGACAGCCTCAAGTGCCAGCACACCGCCAAGCTCACTCAAGGCCACTGCCTGTATTCGGACATGGGTCGGGTATTGGCCGCCATCACCGCCGATACCTGCGGCTGGAGCGACAGCTTCGGTGGCGTGCTGAACCAGGAAGAAGTCGCTGAGAAATATGGCCAGGGCCGCTTCCAGGAACTGCGCAATGGCTACTACCGCAACGGCGTCGACAACCTGCTGGTAGAACTGGGCAAATGGGACCTGAGCCTGTCCGACCTGTTGATGACCCTCAATCTGTTCAGCCGCGTGGATGTGGATGCCGATGGGCAGTTCCATTTCGTCGAAGGCAATTCCAGGGCCGGGGACTACATCGAGCTGTATGCGCCCATGGACACCCTGGTGGTACTCACTGCCCTGCAGCACCCCATGGACCCCAACCCCGAATACGCCCCCAAGCCGCTCAAGCTGAGCTGGATGCACGCCGACGCCAGCGTCGCCGAGCATTGCCGCACCTCGCGCCCGGAAAACGAGCGCGGCTTCATCAATACCGACCGCCTGTTCGCCTAAGGAGATGCCATGCACTCTGTTCATTCCAAACACCCGGAAGCAGCCCTGTACCGTGCCACTATCCCGGCGGGCGAACCCTGGCTGACCGAAGTCAAGGCCGGGCAAACCCTGCGTATCCTCGACGTGGAAGGCAACCAGGCCATCGACACCCTGTTCTACAGCGTCGCCAACCCCAAGGAACGCTACGACGTGCAGCGCACCCTGCGCCGGCAGAACAGCGTCTACCTGACGACCGGCAGCGTGCTCTATTCCAACCTGGGCAAACCGATGCTGACCATCGTCGCTGACACCTGCGGGCGCCACGACACCCTCGGCGGTGCCTGCGCCCAGGAAAGCAACACGGTGCGCTACGCCCTGGAGAAGCGCTACATGCACAGCTGCCGCGACAACTACCTGCGCGCCTGCTGCCATGACGGCCGCCTGGGCAAGCGCGACATCGGCGCCAACATCAACTTCTTCATGAACGTACCGGTCACTACCGACGGTGGCCTGACCTTCGCCGATGGCATCTCTGCCCCCGGCAAGTACGTCGACCTGCGCGCCGAGATGGACGTGATCGTGCTCATCTCCAACTGCCCGCAGCTGAACAACCCTTGCAACGCCTACAACCCCACGCCCGCGCAGCTGCTGATATGGGACTGACCCTCGCACGCTGGCGCCGCTGGCTGTTCACCCTGTGCCAGGCCCGCTCCGGGCAATGCCTGAACAAGCACTGAACCGATGCGCGCCGGGGACGACCCCGGTGGCCACTTTACAAACTGCGGGACGGCCCGCATCCCAGACGAGGCCAGGGCAACTGCCCGCCTCCGGGAGTACTGCCATGTTCGATACCCTGCTGATTGCCAACCGCGGCGCCATTGCCTGCCGCATCCTGCGTACCCTGCGCGCGCTGAACGTCCAGGGCGTTGCCGTCTACAGCGAAGCCGATGCCGCCAGCCGGCACATTCTTGAAGCCGACCAGGCCCATAGCCTGGGTGACGGCGCTGCAGCCAACACTTATCTGGCCGTGGACAAGATCCTCAGCGTGGCCAAGGCCAGTGGTGCGCAGGCGATTCACCCCGGTTATGGCTTCCTGTCGGAGAACGCCGCTTTTGCCGAAGCCTGCGAAAATGCCGGCATCGCCTTCGTCGGCCCGACGCCCGAACAACTGCGCCTGTTCGGCCTCAAGCACACCGCCCGCGCCTTGGCCAAACAGCACGGCGTGCCCATGCTCGAAGGCACTGAGCTGCTGGAAAACCTCGACATCGCCCTGACCCTGGCCGAACAGATCGGCTACCCGGTCATGCTCAAGAGCACGGCCGGGGGCGGTGGTATCGGCATGCGCGTGTGCCGCGATGCCCAAGAACTGAGCGAATCGTTCGAAGCGGTTAAACGCCTGGGGCAGAACAACTTCAGCGATGCCGGCGTGTTCATCGAAAAATACATCCAGCGTGCTCGGCACCTGGAAGTCCAGGTGTTCGGCGATGGCCAGGGCGAAGTGCTGGCCCTGGGCGTACGCGATTGCTCGGTGCAACGACGTAACCAGAAAGTGTTGGAGGAAACCCCGGCGCCAAACTTGCCCGACGGCATGGCCGAAGCCCTGTGCGAAGCTGCGATCAAGTTGGCCAAGGCGGTCAGTTACCGCAGCGCCGGCACCGTTGAATTCGTGTTCGACAGCGATGCCCAGCGCTTCTATTTCCTGGAAGTGAATACGCGCCTGCAAGTCGAACACGGTGTCACCGAACAAGTCTGGGGCATCGACCTGGTGCAGTGGATGGTGCAACTGGCTGCCGGTGACCTGCCACCACTGACCGAATTGGGCAAACAGTTGAAGCCCGAAGGTCATGCCATCCAGGCCCGCTTGTACGCCGAAGATCCGGGCAAGGACTTCCAACCGAGCCCGGGCCTGTTGACTGCCGTCAGCTTCCCTGCGACCGACGGCAAACACCTGCGCATCGACACCTGGGTCGAAGCGGGTTGCGAAATCCCGCCCTATTTCGACCCTATGGTAGCCAAGGTCATCTGTTGGGCGCACGAGCGTGAGCAGGCCCGCCAAGGGCTGCATCAGGCACTGACCGACAGCCAGCTGTACGGGGTGGAAACCAACCGCGACTATCTGCGACAAATCCTTCTCGACGTGCCGTTTGCCAGCGGCCAGCCCTGGACCCGCTGCCTAGAAGGTTTGAGTTATCAGGCCAGCACCTTCGAAGTACTCAGCGGCGGTACCCAAACCAGCGTACAGGATTACCCCGGGCGGATCGGCTATTGGGCCGTGGGGGTACCACCGTCAGGCCCTATGGACAGTCGCGCCCTGCGCCAGGGCAACCGCCTGCTCGGCAACTCCGAAGGCAGCGCCGCCCTGGAAATCACCATGAGCGGCCCGGTGCTGCGCTTCAACTGCAACGCCGTGGTCGCCGTCACCGGTGCCGACATCCCGCTCAGCCTCGACGGCCAATCGCAAGCCATGAACACCGCGCTGCTCGTCCCGGCAGGCGCGACCCTGAGCCTGGGCACAATTGCCGGCAGCGGCGCACGCAGCTACCTGTGCGTGCGCGGAGGGCTGCAAGTGCCCGATTACCTAGGCAGCAAAAGTACCTTCACCCTCGGCCAGTTCGGCGGCCATGGTGGCCGTGCCTTGCGCGCCGGCGACGTACTGCACCTGAGCCCGTTGCTTGACGCCAGCGCTGGCAAACAACTGCCGGCCGAAGGCGTCCTGGACTTGCCTGCCGTGCGAAACATCCGCGTGATCTATGGCCCACACGGTTCACCGGAATATTTCACCCCGGCCTATATCGACACCTTCTTCGCCACCGAGTGGGAAGTACACTTCAACTCCAGCCGCACCGGCGTACGCCTGATCGGGCCCAAGCCTGAATGGGTACGTGCCGATGGCGGCGAAGCCGGCCTGCACCCCTCGAACATCCACGACAACCCTTACGCCATCGGCGCGGTGGATTTCACCGGCGACATGCCCGTCATCCTCGGCCCGGACGGCCCGAGCCTGGGCGGGTTCGTCTGCCCGGTCACTGTGATCGAAGCCGACCTGTGGCAACTGGGCCAGCTCAAGGCCGGCGACAAGGTGCAGTTCAGCCCGGTTGACCTTAAAACCGCACGCAGCCTTATGGGCACATGGCATCCCTGTAGGAGCGGGCTTGCCCGCGATGAGGCCCAATCTGACACCCTCCCGGTGATCCAATCCCCCATCGTCCTGGACATCGGCCAAAACGACACCCGCCTGGTCGCCCGCCTCTCGGGCGACACCCACCTGCTCCTGGAAATCGGCGCCGCCGAACTGGACCTGGTGCTGCGTTTCCGTGGCCATGCCCTGATGCAAGCCCTGGAAGCCAAAGCTCTACCCGGCGTGATCGACCTCACCCCCGGCATCCGCTCGTTGCAGGTGCACTACCAACCCGAACAATTGCCCCTGTCCGACCTGCTCGGCATTGTTGCCGGCGAGTGGGATGCGGTCTGCGCCAGCGGTAACCTGCAGGTGCCTTCGCGTATCGTCCATCTGCCCTTGTCCTGGGACGACCCGGCCTGCCAGCTGGCCATCGAAAAATACATGACCACCGTGCGCAAGGACGCGCCCTGGTGCCCGAGCAACCTGGAGTTCATCCGTCGCATCAACGATTTGCCCAACCTCGATGAAGTACAACGCACCGTGTTCGATGCCAGCTACCTGGTGATGGGCCTGGGGGACGTTTACCTCGGTGCACCGGTAGCCACGCCACTGGACCCGCGCCATCGCCTGGTCACCACCAAGTACAACCCGGCACGCACCTGGACTGCCGAAAACTCTGTAGGCATCGGCGGCGCCTACATGTGCGTGTATGGTATGGAAGGCCCTGGTGGCTATCAGTTCGTCGGCCGCACGCTGCAAATGTGGAACCGCTACCGCGAGGTCGCCGCCTTCGAAGGCAAGCCCTGGTTGCTACGCTTCTTCGACCAGATCCGTTTCTACCCGGTCAGTGCCGATGAACTATTGCGCATCCGCCGTGATTTCCCGCTGGGGCGTTTCGATTTGAACATCGAACACAGCCAGCTCGACCTTGCCCACTACCAGGCCTTCCTTGATCGCGAAGCGGCAGGCATCACGGCGTTCCGGGCCCAGCAGCAAGCGGCCTTCAATGCCGAGCGTGAACGCTGGATCGCCAGCGGCCAGGCACATTTCGACAGCGAGGAAGTGCTGGCCGAACCCACCGAAGCGGCCCAGCTTGAGCCAGGCCAACAAAGCGTCGACAGCCCGATTGCCGGCAACCTCTGGCAGGTCCAGGTCGAGGTCGGGCAAGCCGTTGCTGCTGGCGATGTGCTGGTGATCCTGGAGTCGATGAAGATGGAAATCCCGGTGCTGGCGCCTGCGCCCGGGATCGTGCGCGATATCCATGTGCAACCAGGGTCGGCCGTGCGCGCTGGCCAGCGCGTGGTGGTTATCGATGCCCAATGAGCCTACCCATTCAAGGAGTGTGACCATGACCCAAGACCTGCGCCTGGACGCCCTGCGCGTTGCCTATAGCAGCGGCCAGCTCACGCCGCGTGAGTTGATTCTCAGCCTGCGCGACAAAGCCGCCGCGCTCAACCCGGACTACCACCTGTTCATTCACCTGCTCAGCGATGCTGAACTGGAGCCCTACTTCAGCACGCTGGAGGGCCGCACCGTTGCCGAGCTGCCGTTGTACGGCGTGCCGTTCGCGATCAAGGACAATATTGACCTGGCCGGCATCCAGACCACCGCCGCCTGCCCTGCCTTCGCCTACACCCCGCAACGCTCGGCCACCATCGTCGAACAGCTGCTGGCGCTGGGCGCCATTCCCCTGGGCAAGACCAACCTCGACCAGTTTGCCACAGGCCTCAACGGCACCCGCTCACCCTATGGTGCCTGCCGCAACAGCGTGCTCCCCGAGTACCCGGCTGGCGGTTCCAGTTCCGGTTCGTCATTGGCCGTCGCCCTTGGCGTGGCCAGCTTTGCCTTGGGTACCGATACGGCAGGCTCCGGCCGCGTACCGGCGGCGCTGAACAACCTGGTCGGGCTCAAAGCCAGCAAAGGCCTGATTTCGACGGCTGGCGTGGTTCCGGCTTGCCGCACACTGGACTGCGTCACCTTCTTCAGTGCCAGCGCCCGTGAAGCCAGCCATCTGCTCGCCCTGACCGCCAGGCTCGACCCGCGCGACGAATACAGCCGCGCCAACCCGCTGTGGAACGACGGCAGCGCCTTCGGCAAGCCACGGCCGTTGCGCTTCGGCGTGCCGCGCAGCGAAGACTTGCAGTACTTCGGTTGCACCCAGGGCCCGGCGCTGTTCGCCAAGGCCATCGAACGGCTGCAGGCATTGGGAGGTGAACCCGTCACTCTCGACCTCTCGCCCTTCCTCGAAGCCGCCCGATTGCTCTACGAAGGGCCTTGGGTGGCTGAGCGCTACAGCGTGGCAGGCGAGCTTATGGAGCAAAACCCGCAAGCAGTGCTGCCAGTGATCCGCGCAGTACTGGCCAAAGCGCCGAATGTCGATGGCGTGCAAACCTTCCGCGCACAGTACCGCCTGCAAGCGCTCAAGGCACAGTGCGACCAATTGTTGGCTGGCCTGGACTGCGTGCTGACGCCTACCATCGGCCGACCGGTGACCCTGGCCGAACTGGAAGCAGAGCCTGTTCTGCGCAATGCCGAACTGGGCTACTACACCAATTTCATGAACCTGTTGGACTATGCTGCCGTTGCCGTGCCCGGCGGCTTCATGGCCAACGGCCTGCCCTGGGGCGTGACCCTCTTTGGCCGCGCCTTTACCGACCAGTACCTGCTGAGCCTGGCCGATGCACTGCAAGCCCTGCCCGGCCTCGCAACCGCCACAACGACTGCGCGCAACGACATGGACCGGCTGGTGGTGTGCGGCGCGCACCTGGACGGCCTGGCGCTCAACTGGCAGCTAAAACAACGCGGGGCACGCCTGCTGGAAGCCACCCGCAGCTCGCCGGACTACAAACTCTACGCCCTGGCCGGCGGCCCGCCCCTGCGTCCCGGCATGCTGCGGGTCAGCGAAGGTGGCGTGGCTGTCGAGGTGGAAGTCTGGGAATTACCAAGCCGTGAACTGGGCTCGTTCCTCACTGGCATCCCGGCGCCGCTGGGGTTGGGCAAGGTGCAGCTGGCCGATGGGCGTTGGGAGTGTGGGTTTATTTGTGAGCCTTATGGGTTGCAGGGGGCGACTGACATCAGCCATCTGGGTGGGTGGAGGGCGTGGTTGGCGCAGCTCTGAGGGCTACCAGCAATAAGCGACGCAGCCTGGCGGCAGCGGTGGTGCAGGCTCCGCGGGATGCAGAGCTTGCACTGGGCTCAATGCGGCTGTTCGCCCTGGCGCCCCCCCAAAAATCCCTTATAAAAGATGCAGTTATTTCCCCGCAGTGCCATTAGAATAGTGGCCACCAGGTCACTGCCAACGGAATTGCCATGCCGCTTCGTTTCGTGCTGTTTTCACAACGCTCGCTTGTCCTGACGTTGCTGATCCTGCTGGGCGGCGGTTTCCTGGCCACATCCTTGCTCAGTTATCACGCTTCGCGCGATTCGATCCGTGACAGCATCATCAACACCGAGCTGCCGCTGACTTCCGACACCGTCTATTCAGAAATCCAGAAAGACCTGGTGCGGCCGATCCTGATCTCCTCGATGATGTCGCGCGATACCTTCATGCGCGACTGGGTGATGGCCGGCGAACGCGACACCGACCAGATGACCCGCTACTTGCGCGAAGTCATGGACCATTACGGCGCCTACACCGCTTTCTTCATCTCCGATGTCAGCCTGACCTACTACCAGGCCAAGGGCGTGCTCAAGCAGGTCAAGACACAGGAGCCGCGCGACATCTGGTATTTCCGCGTGCGCAACATGGCCGAACCCTACGAGATCAACGTCGACCTGGACATGGCCAACCAGGACAAGATGACCGTGTTCATCAACTACAAGGTGTTCGATTATCAGGACAAATTCATCGGTGCCGCCGGTGTCGGCCTGACCGTCGATGCCGTGATCAAACTGATCGACAAGTACCAGCAGCGCTACCAACGCAGCGTCTACTTCGTCGACACCACTGGCAAGATTGTCCTGACCGGCGCAGACGGCGGCCCCGACGGCGCTCGCGCCGGCCAATCGTTGCACGACCTGCCCAATATGAAAGAGCTGATGGCGCAGCTGCCCAAACCGGCCACTGGCAGCTACGAGTACGCCCCCCAGGGCCAGGGCCACTTCCTCAATGTGCGCTTCATTCCCGAACTCAACTGGTACCTGTTCGTCGACAAGCGCGAAAACGGCGCCATGGATGCCATCCGCACATCGTTGTACCTGAACCTGCTGATTTGCGCGTTGGTGACCCTGGTGGTGCTGTGGCTGCTCAATGGTGTGATCAGCCGCTTCCAGTCACGCCTGGAAACCCTGGCGACACTCGATAGCCTGACTGGCCTGCCCAATCGCCGCGGCTTTGACCTGCTTGCCGCTCAAGCGCTCAGCGAAGCCCAACGCGAACCCCACCCGCTGGTCGCGCTGATGCTCGACCTGGACCATTTCAAACAGCTCAACGATACCCATGGCCACCTGGCTGGCGATGAGGTACTACGCAGCTTTTCGCGGCTGTTGGAGAACTGCCTGCGCCATTCGGATATCATTTGCCGTTGGGGGGGTGAAGAGTTCATTGTGTTGCTCAAGGACACCGACAGCCATAATGCCCGGATGATCGCCGAAAAAATCCGCCTGCAGACCGAACATGAAGTCTTCATCTACGCTGACCAGGAAATCCGCCTGACGGCCAGTGTTGGCCTGAGCGCTCTGCAACCGGACGACACCCTGCACACCTTGCTCGCGCGCGCCGACAAGGCGCTGTACCGGGCCAAACAAAGCGGGCGCAATTGCGTCTGCAGCGAACTGCCAAGATCTCAATATGCCTGACAGCACCCTTTGCCCTGCCTGCGGCGCCAGCAACCGCTGCACCCTGGCCGACCCACGCACCGCCGCCCAGCCCTGCTGGTGCTTTTCGGTGAGCATCGATACCAAGGTGCTCCAAGCCCTGCCTGCCGATGTGCGCGACAAGGCCTGCCTGTGCCCGCGCTGCGCCCAGCAGTCGCAAACGGCTGGCAAAGATGCGTCGATCCCGTAAGCTAGCCGCCCTTTTCCTGCCAGCCCAAGCCGATGCGCGTCGACCGTTTTCTCAGCAACCTGCCCCGTTTCAACCGCAAGCAAGTGCGCCTGCTGTTGGTGGAACGACGCGTGCGGGTCGACGGCCAGGCAGTCAGTGACCCGCACTTCGAAGTGCGCGAATTCAGCCGTGTCGAGTGCGACGATGAAGTCCTGCAAGAGGGCCGCCCGGCGCGCTACTTCATGCTGCACAAGCCCATGGGCTGCGTCAGCGCCACGGTCGACCCACAGCACCCGACCGTGCTGGACCTGCTCGATGAGCCCGACAAGCACGACCTGCACATCGCCGGGCGCCTGGACTTCAACACCTCAGGCCTGATGCTGATCACCAACGACGGCCAGTGGTCGCGCCGCCTGACCCAACCGCAAACAAAATTGCCGAAGATCTACTACGTCGAGACCGAGCAAGAGATCAGCCCCGCCTACATCGAAAAATTCAAGGACGGTTTTTATTTCGCCTTCGAAGACCTCACCACCCTGCCCGCCGAACTGACCCTGCTCGGCCCGCACAGCGCTCGCCTGAGCATCGTCGAAGGGCGCTATCACCAGGTCAAAAGAATGTTCGGCTTCTTTAATAACAAGGTCTTGCGCTTGCATCGCGAACGCATGGGCCCGCTGAGTCTGGACGGCGACCTGGCGCCCGGTGCGTACCGTGCGCTCACCCCTTGTGAGATCGCGCAGATTTGAGCGCCTGACCACTGGGCAGAAACATTTGCCCGAATGCAAAAAAGGCACTTGCACCTTGGGCTCGACCCTGCTTGAATCCAATCGTGAGTCCGGATGTGACTCACGAGTCACCCGTGCATTCTAAGAAACCTTTTGCCAGCCATCGGCGCCTCGAAGCACCGAGCCTGGCAAATCGCCCGCCTATAACAAAACTCGTCGGCCAGGCTGCAGCGGATCGACAAGGGCCATTCTCTTCAAGGCGCATGCCTACCTGTCATAAATAACGTGCAAGCTTGATTGCGCGAACACCCCGCTTTTGCCAGGAGTGATGACATGAAGCCAGAAATCGCTGTGCTCGACATACAAGGCCAGTACCGGGTTTACACGGAGTTCTATCGCGCAGATGCCGCAGAAAAAACCATCATCTTGGTTAACGGCTCTATGGCTACTACGGCATCCTTCGCACAGACCGTGCGTAATCTTCATCCGCAATTCAACGTCGTTGCCTACGACCAACCCTATGCGGGCAAGTCACGGCCGCACAACACCAACGAACGTTTGCTGACCAAGGAAGAGGAAGGCCAGATCCTGGTGGAGCTGATCGACCACTTCGCCGCCGAACAGGTCATGTCGTTTTCCTGGGGCGGTGCCTGCACCTTGCTGGCCCTGGCCCACAAGCCACGGCGCCTGGAAAAGGCCGTCATCAGTTCATTCTCGCCAATAATCAACGAGCCGATGCGCGACTACCTCGAGCATGGCGTACGCTACTTGAGCGCATGCGATCGCTACCAGATCGGCAACCTGGTCAACGACACCATCGGCAAGCACCTGCCATCGCTGTTCAAGCGCTTCAACTTCCGCCATGTCAGCAGCCTGGCCGACCACGAATATGCACAGATGCATTTTCATATCGATTCAGTGCTGGCCCATGACCTGGGCAACGCCTTGCACGGTGCCAAGTCCGTGGATATTCCGGTGCTGTTCATGAATGGCGACTGGGACGAATACACCACGGTCGAAGATGCCAGGCATTTCGCAAAATACGTACGCAACAGCCACTTCGCGACCATCCGCAGCGCAGGGCACTTCCTGGACATGGAGCACAAATCCGCGTGCCAGGACAGCCGTGACGTACTGCTGGACTTCCTCAAGCCTTCGGCCAAGGAACCCCGCGTTCGTTACTCGCACATCCAGGGACACCATGCACTGGCCATCTGAAGAAATGGTTGCCTGTAGCACAGCCCTCTGCATCGATGTAACCATCGAACCCTAGGAAGATGCAGCACCTGGCGCTACCGGCAACCGGCATTATTGTTTGATCGCAACAACAAACGCTTCAAATCGTGCATGACATCTGGTACAAAGTCAGCCGTTGCACGCGGGTGTCGTATAATGGCATTACTCCAGCTTCCCAAGCTGATAACGAGGGTTCGATTCCCTTCACCCGCTCCAGCTTCCCCTCCTCTCTAGACGCGACAAAGAACAATGGCCTGATGGCCTTTTTTTTCGTCTGGAAAAAGTCGGCGCTGCCCCTGCACCACATCTGCCTCCATTGCGAAGTGCACCTTTTTTGGTGCACTCATATCCCATGGACGATAATTCTCTTGTGCTGAACGTGCGCTTTTTTCCGCACCGAGGCCGGCAATGAGCCTGTACGTGAGTGGCTGACCGAGCTCCCTAGAGAGTCGAGAAGACTCATAGGCACCGACATCAAGACGGTACAGCTAGGCTGGCCAATCGGCATGCCCGTAGTTCGCAAGCTCGAAAGCGGTCTGCGGGAAATTCGAATCGACTTGGACGACACCATAGCTCGCGTGATTTTTACAGTCGAAGGCTCTGACTTGGTGCTGCTTCATGGTTTCATCAAGAAAAGTCAGAAAACACCGATCTCTGACATGAATACCGTCAGACAGCGCAAAGCAAAGCTATGAGGAACACTGCATGAACAAACACATCGGTTCTGATTTCGACGATATTCTTGCCGAGCAAGGGCTCGCTGAGGAAGTCTCTGCTGCCGCCCTCAAACGCGTTATCGCTTGGCAAATTGCCGAAGCGATGAAAGCTCAGCACGTCAGCAAGAAAGAACTCGCTGATCGCATGCATACCAGCCATACGGCGGTGGATCGAGCCCTTGAACAAAACGATGCCGGCATGACGTTGGCTACGTTAGCAAGTGCTGCCCGCGCATTAGGACAACGGGTTGAAGTTCGTCTGATTCCGGAACTTGAAGCGGTCCACGCTTAGCCTCCCTCAAGGTTCCAGCATGTAAGGCCAGGGAGATCGCCCAAAGGACATGCTGCAGCGTAGTTCATGGCCAACTGATACCATACCGTCAAAATTGAGGGGCCCCGAATCGTGACGCTTGATCAGCTGTTTGAATGCTGGCGAATGGAAGTATCGAACAAGAAGAAAGTCGGCAGCCGCATCGGCCTGATTTCGAACATTGTTCGCCGCGCCAGGAAAGACAACAAGCTGCGCTTCCTGTTTTGTTTCCGGTTGGCGCAGTACTTCAACAGCAAGGGCGGGTTCTGGGCAGCACGTGCCCAGCGCATGCAGCAGCGGCTGAATTTGAAGTATGCGGTGGACATCGACATCGGTGCGAGCATCGGCCCGGGCTTTCGCATTGCGCACTTGCCCGGGGTGGTGATCACCGGGCACGCCAGGATCGGCCGCAACTTCTTCATTCGCCAGAACTCGACGATCGGCATCAAGACGCTGGGCCTGGATCACTATGACTTGAGGATCGGTGACAACGTCAGCGTTGGCGCCAGTAGTTGCATCATTGCCGACTCATTGACCATCGGCGACAACGTCACAATCGGCGCGATGTCACTGGTCACCAAGGATGTGCCCGCCGATTGCACTTACTACAATCGGCGCGAGACCACTATTGGGCCTTCGGCACCTGCGAGGTAACCGGGCTCGACCCGACAGTGGCTTCGACTTGCGCCAGGGACATGAACGGTACGACGCTCTGGGGAAGCCGGGACGACGCCGAAAGGTTATACACCGCGAACTCACTGCTCACTACCTGCTCGGCCATCAAGCTGAAGGAGGGCAGTATGCGTGAGTCGAAATGCTGGTCGAGGCCACATGGCGACCGGTTCGAATTCTTGTTCTCGTAAAAGCGCCCGGCATTCTGGTTCAAGTCCACCCCCACCAGAAACACCTTGCTGAACCCCAAGTGACAAGCGATTTGCAGCGCCAGGTACGTGACAGTGCGCGCGTCGAAAAATCCCTTCTGCATGTTCTTGCTGAAGCCAAGGTACTTGTTGCGGCCGCTGAACGCCCGGGCCCTGACCAACTCCTTGTCGCTGCTGGCCAACAGATCCCGCCAGGTGGGCTTCGGTGCTTTTTTCAGCAAATACACCTCGCCCGCAGGTTTGAGCTGATTATCCCGCACCTGCTCTTCCCACAGCGCCACGCGTTGGCTCATGGCCATGGCCTGGGCGTACAAATCCGGTTGCTGCAGCGAGAAGCTCTTGTCGGTACAGGCATAAAAACAAGGTTTGATGCCAGTCCCGACAAACATCGAAATCGCGCCATTCATGGTAATCATGGGCACGTGGGCGAAACGCTCGATGGGGAAGTCCTTGGCCGAAGCACCCGACGCAATAATGAATACCGCACCCGATTCAATGTTGCGGCAATCAGCAAAGTCCCGTATCGACGGGGCAATGGCGGAACTCTTGGGTACGGCTTGCACTACTTCCATGTGGGAATCCTAGCATTCGAATGTAATCATCTGACACATTCTGTGTCGATTGGATCCCGATGCCAACCAATTTTATCCGCCAGATTGGCAGATCAGACCGTTGCTGCGGTACCACATTCCCTACAGCCCCTCAATTTGACCGGCGTTTTTCGGCAACCTGCCGCAGCCGGCCTAAAGTTATTCAACGCCCACTCATCTCGCCTGACATGGACACACAAGGGGTTGGCACGCACAACAATTCCCTGCACGGCAGGGCGAGGCAGACTAGGACTGCAGACTTCTAGCCCTGTATCCGCGATCTGCCAGTCTAATAATCAAGGGAGCACCCTATGCGAATATCCAGGATCCTGGCCCATACCACGCTGGCTCTTGGCGCGTCGCTCGTTGGCCTGTCCAGCGCCTACGCCGAATTGCCCGCGGACACCGCGATTGGCCTGGAGACGTTGCCGTTTCCGCCGTCGCCGCACCGTGCCTACATCGTCGATGTCGAATTCGATAACTTCGTGACCGGCCGCGTGACCGTGGTCGACCCGCAAAGCAAGCGCATGCTGGGCATGGTACCCACCGGTTTCGCCGCCCCCTCGACCCTGAGCCGCGACGGGCACACGCTGTACACCGCCGACCTCTTCTACTCGCGTGGCACCCGCGGTGACCGTACCGACGTGCTGACTGCCTGGGACACCTCGACCCTGGCGCCGAACTGGGAAGTGAAGATTCCGAACAAGCGCGCCGAAAGCCTGACCCAGCGTTTCGGCCTGACCACCAGCACCGATGACCGCTTCGTTTACATCTACAACTTCACGCCGTCGACGTCGGTCACCGTGGTCAACACCACTGACAAATCCGTGGCAGGCGAAATCGCGATCCCTGGCTGCGTGTTGAACTACCCGGTGGGCAAGCGCGCTTTCGCCTCGCTGTGCGGCGACGGCAGCCTGCAACTGGTCAAGCTTGACGACGCAGGCAAGGAAACCTCCCGCACCAAGACCAAGTTCTTCGACCCCAATGCCGAAAAGCTGGTCGAACGCGCGACCAACGTCGGCGACGTCTATTATTTCGTCAGCACCACCGGCACGGTCCGCCCGGTGGACTTCTCCGGCGCAGAGCCGAAGGTGCTGCCAAGCTGGTCACTGACCACCGAAGCCGAGCAGAAAGCCGGCTGGGCACCGGGTGGCTGGCAGTTGATGGCGGCCGCACCCAAGCTCAATCGCCTGTACGTGCTGATGCACGACGCGCACGAAGCAATGAAATGGGAAGACCCGAGCCCCATCGTCTGGGTCTTTGACCTCAAGACCATGAAGAAAATCGGCACCCTGGAAGCGCCGAATCCGATCTGGAGCCTGCATGCGACCAGCGACGACAAGCCACTGCTGTTGGGTACCAACATCGCAGGCGGCCTTGAGACGTTTGACCTGACCGCCGGTAAACACACCGGCACGATGGAAAAGATCGCCAAGACGGCAACCCAGATTCTCAGCCATTGACGAGGTGCAGCCATGCAACCTGATCCGATATTCGTCATCGCCAGCGCCATCACGGTCGCGGTGATCCTGGCCAGCGCCGCTACCCATAAAGTGCGCGCGCCCGCCCGGTTCGCCCGGCAGGCGGAGGAATACCAGCTGCTGCCAAAAGTACTGGTGCGTCTGTTCGCGCGCCTGCTGCCGCTGCTGGAATTGGCCACTGCCCTGGCCCTGCTGGCACCGTTCAGCCGCCCGTTCGCAGCGCCTGTCGCCGCTGGCCTGCTGGGGCTGTACGCGGCGGCTATCGGCTTCAACCTCTGGCGTGGCCGCAAGGACATCGACTGTGGTTGCGCCGGCCCCGACCAGTCCCAGCCGATTCGCCCTGCCCTGCTGCTGCGCAACAGCGTGCTGGTTGGCCTGGCCGTGGTCGCAAGCCTTGCTCCACACGCTCGTGAAATGGGCTTTTTCGATGGCTTCGTGGCAATAGCCGCCAGTGCCGTCGCCCTGCTTGTCTACGCCGCGGTCGATGGCCTGCTGGCCAACAGCCCTCGTTTGCTCAAATTGATTGGAAGGTGATTTATGGAAGGCTTGATAGTTTCCAACGTACTGCTCTGGTGCCTGCTGCTGGCACTGGCCTTTGCCGTGATGGGTCTGGTGCGCCAGATTGGTGTCCTGCACTCACGCCTGGCACCAGCTGGCGCTCTGATGGTCGATAAAGGCGTGGCGGTGAACGAGCCCGCGCCGAAAGTGACTGCCGCCGACCGTAACGGCCGCCCGGTGAACTTCGGCTATGCCGGTGAGAAGGGCCAACTGCTGTTCTTCCTCTCGCCGACCTGCCCGATCTGCAAATCGCTGCTGCCGGCGATCAAATCCATCGCCAAGGACCAGGCCGATCGCCTGGAAGTCATCTATGTCAGCGACGGCGACATGGAAGCGCAGCAAGCGCTGATCAAGGAACACAAACTGGAAAACGTGACCTACGTGGTCGGCCCGGAAGTCGGCATGACCTACCAGATCGGCAAGCTGCCATACGCAGCCTTGATCGACCAGGCAGGCGTACTGCGCTCCAAAGGCCTGGTCAATTCCCGCGAGCACCTGGACAGCCTGTTCGAAGCCGAACACCTGGGCAGCGC
This sequence comes from uncultured Pseudomonas sp., assembly GCA_964453495.1. Taxonomy (GTDB): domain Bacteria; phylum Pseudomonadota; class Gammaproteobacteria; order Pseudomonadales; family Pseudomonadaceae; genus Aquipseudomonas. The sequence goes on from CAYVPI010000056.1 coordinate 17,919, forward strand.
CACCCTGCAGCAATACCTGCATGGCACCCAGGCACAAGCGCACTCGCACCCGCACACCCATAACCACTAATAAGAAGGCCGACCCCCATGAAACTGCTCGACCTCCTGTTCGAACGCTCCACCCGGCGCGTTGCCGACACCACTTCGCGGCGCAAGCTGCTGGCCCGCCTCGGTTCGCTGATGGTAGCCGGTGCCGCCCTGCCGGTACTGCTGCCGATCGACCGCACCAGCAAGGCCCTGGCTGCCGACAAGCCGATGGCCGGCGACCCGGGTGACCCCAACAGCTGCGACTACTGGCGTTATTGCTCCATCGACGGTTTTCTGTGCAGCTGCTGCGGCGGCAGCGTGACTTCCTGCCCACCGGGCACCGAAGCCTCGCAAGTAGCCTGGGTCGGCACCTGCCGTAACCCGGCCGACGGCAAGGACTACATCATTTCCTACAACGACTGCTGCGGTAAGCACAGCTGCACCCAGTGCGCCTGTACCCGTAACGACAGTGAAGAGCCTGCGTACCGTCCGTTCAACAACAACGACGTGAACTGGTGCCTGGCGGCCAAGTCGCACATCTACCACTGCACCGTTTCGGTCATTCGCGGCGTCGCGTTGTGACCCCTGGGGCTAACATGCGTTATCTGTTGATTGCTGGACTGGTATGCGCCATGGCAGCCCCGCTCGCCCTGGCGCGGGCTATCCCCGATCCGCACCAGAAGCACGCCCCGGGCAATGAGTCGCCACAAACACCCATTGCCCAGGCCGGCTACAGCAACCCTACGAACTACCAGCTGCAATGCGCCGGTTGCCACTTGAGCGATGGCGAAGGCTCGGCAGCCAACGACACGCCGCGCATGAAGGACTTCGTCGGCAATTTCCTCAAGGTGGATGGCGGGCGCGAGTTTCTGATTCGCGTGCCCGGCATGTCGCAGTCAGCCTTGAGCGATGCGCAGCTGGCAGACCTGGTGAACTGGCTGATGCGCCCTGACGGCATGGCTGGCAAGAGCGTACCGGAGCATTACCAGCCGTACACGGCTGAAGAAGTGGCGGGTATCCGCAAGGTGGCGATGCTGAATTTGCCGCAGGCACGGGCCGGGTTGATCGCCAAGATGCGTGAGCAGGGGATTGCCATTGAAGATGGCATGACACCGCAGTACTAGTTTTAGAGCTTTCCCTTTATAGGCCCGCCGTTCTGGTGGGCTTTTTTTTTGGCTTTTGTGTCGGCCCTTTCCCCTCACCCCAGCCCTCTCCCCCAAGGGGAGTGGGAGCTGATCTCGGGTGTCACAACTATCGTGCTACTAACACAAATCAGCCCCCTCTCCCTTGGGGAGAGGGCTGGGGTGAGGGGCCGAAGGGTATGACCAAGCTTCTGAGCCCCAAAAAAAGCAGGCCCGAAGGCCTGCCCAAAGAGAGCTCTTTCAGTAATCAGTGCGCAATGCACACCGACTTCAATTCCGTGTAAGCCTCGATCACCGCACGCCCGAACTCACGGCCCATGCCCGACTGCTTGACCCCACCAAACGGCATGTTCGGGTCCAGCAGCACGTGAGCGTTGACCCACACAGTACCCGCTTCGATACGTGGCACCAGGTTCATGGCCTTGGTCAGGTCGTTGGTCCACAGGCTTGCGGCCAAACCGTACTGGCTGTCATTGGCCAGTTCGATGACCTTGTCTTCATCGGTGAACGGCATCACCGACAGCACCGGGCCGAATACTTCATCACGGGCCACGCCCATGGTGTGGTCAACATCGGCCAGTACGGTCGGCTGCACGAAGAAGCCGTCACCTTGCAGCAGCTCGCCACCGGTCACCACGCGGGCGCCCTCTTTACGAGCGGTTTCGATGTGCTTGAGCACACTGACCTGTTGCTTGCGCGATACCAGCGGGTTGATCGCTGCGGTTGCGTCCATGCCGGCGCCTATAGGCATGCCGGCAACCGCCTTGGCCAGGCCTTCGACGAATTCGTCATAGCGCGACTGGTGCACGTAGAAGCGCGATGCGGCAGCACAAACCTGGCCATTGTTGAGCAGGCCACCGAGCAGGGCACCCTGGATGGCCTTGCCGATGTCGGCGTCTTCGAGAACGATCATCGGGTTCTTGCCACCCAGCTCCAGGGCGAAGCGGGTCATGTTGGCCACGGCGGCCACGCCGACGCTCTTGCCCACAGCGGTAGAGCCGGTGAACGAAACCTTGTTGATCAGCGGGTGCGCGGCAAGGCCGGCGCCCACAGTGGCGCCTTCACCGGTGATGACGTTGAACACGCCCGCCGGGATGCCGGCTTCAAAGGCCAGCTCGGCCAGGCGCAAAGCGGTCAGCGGGGTTTCGCAGGCCGGCTTGATGACCACGGTGCAACCACAGGCCAGGGCAGGCATGAGTTTCCAGGTGGTAATCATCAGCGGGAAGTTCCACGGCACGATGCCGGCAACCACGCCAACGGGCTCGCGGCGAGCGAACGCAGTGAAGTTGGTGCCTTCCGGAATCGGGATCGACACGTCCATGCTCGTGCCTTCGATCTTGGTCGCCCAACCGGACATGTAGCGCATGAACTCAACAGTCGCACCCAGGTCAAGCATGCGCGCCATGTTGATCGACTTGCCCTGGCTCAGGGTTTCCAGCTGTGCCAGTTCTTCGGCATGGGCTTCGACCAGGTTGGTGAACGTGTGCAGGATGCGTTCACGGTCAGCCGGACGCAGGCCCGACCACACACGCGACTTGAAGGCGGCATGGGCCGACTCGACCGCGCGGTTCATGTACTCCAGCGGTGCATCGGGTACTTGCGCGATGGTCTGGCCCGTAGCCGGGTTGAACACCGGCGTAGTAGGGCCTTCGGGAAATACCCACTGGCCATCGATGAAGCAGCCGTGGCGCCGTGCCAGAAATGCTGCAACCTGCGGCAGAATCTCAACCTTGCTCATGTGTGTTCCTCTCATCCCACGGGCCGAACCCAAGTCCTGCCGTGCTGTTTTTGTTAACCGCGTTTGGATAAACCGATCAGGCAGCCGAACGCTGCGTTGGACCGATTCTCGACGCTGGAGGCAAGAGAGGCTTTGTTCTGTATGCCAGCTGTGTTGGCGGGACTGCCAACTGCACGAACGGTGCTGGCGACCGGCCAGTCAGGGCTGGCCGGGGTCGAGGGTAGGCTCGGGTTCAGCCTTGGCTGTAGCGCTTGCGGTATTCGCCGGGCGAGACGCCGAAGCGGGCCTTGAAGGCGGTGGAGAAGTAACTGGAATCGCTAAAACCCCAGGCATAGCCCAGGGCCGACAGTTTCTGCTCGCTGCCCGCCTCGCGCAGGCTTTGTGCGCAGAAGTCCAGGCGGCGATTCTTGATGTATTGCGCCACCACCATGCCGTTCTTGGAGAACAAGCGGTAAAGGCCACGCACCGACACACCGACTTCCCTGGCGACCATTTCCGGGCACAACTCTTCGGCGCAGATGTGCTCGTCGATGAAACGCAACGTTTTGCGAAAGACCCGGTCGTGCACGTCGTCTTCAGCTTCCATGGCGCTCAGCGCCGGGCGCAGCAGGCTGACAATCGCCTCCAGGGTGGCTTCGCTTTCCTGCAGGCTGAAGTGCTCTTGATGGGTCGACTCCACGATCAGGCGCTGGGCCAGCACCGCCGCCGAAGAGGTCGCAGGAATACGCTGGCCACACTTGATACGCGAAAATCGCAGGCTGCTCTCGACCAGCTGGCGCGGCAGGATCAGCGACAGCTGGCGCGCCGAATCGCTGTAGACGAAATTGCTCGGCAAGGTCGAGTCGATCAGGGTGATATCGCCCGGCAGCAGTTCGATGCTGTTGCCGGCCTGCTCCATGAAGGCGCGCCCGCTGAGTTGAAAGGCCGCGTAATAGTGCGAGCTTTCATTACGCGACAACTCGCGTTCGGTGCGGTACAGGCGCGCCTGGGCAACATCCACCACGCTCAATTTGATCGAGCCTGCGCGAAATTCATTGATGGCCCCGGCGAACTCTCCGCCCAGGGTCTTGGCACTGAACGAGCCACAGACCTGATTGACCTCATGCAACCACTGGTCGAACCGGTCCACTCTTGATTCAGTAATAATCATGGCTAACGAAGCCTCGTGTACGCGTTATTTTTATAGTTGCCCTGGCAAGAGGCATGCCAGTGTCGACCGTGCGACAGGTGTGGAATATACCCCTGCGCCCCGCCCAAGACCAATGAACAATCCTCCATCTGGCCACGCGCCGACGGCAGGTCACCTCACTTGGCATGCACAACCAACTACTTGGCAAGCACAACCAAGGATTGGCCAGGCTTTGCTCCTACTATCGGACGGACTGCAGCAACATCGCAGGCCCACATCTTCTTGCGATGCAGTAACGACACCTGACATGGCGGCGCCGCTCGCGCGCCGCAAGCGACTGCAACACGGTAAATCCTCATAAAAAACAATAAACGACCCTCGGGTCGCGGGAGATTCCTGTGCTTAAGAAAAGTGCGTTGGGTTGGCCAAAAGTCGCCGGGCTGGGCATAGCCCTGGTGGTGGCCGGACAGTTTTCCGGCTGGAACTTCGGCCTGGCGGCCGGCGGTTGGCTGAACATGTTGGTCGCAACTTTGTTGATGGCGCTGTTATGCGGCGGTCTGGCCCTGTGCGTGGCCGAACTGTCGACCGCCCTGCCCAGTGCCGGTGGTGTATTCGCGTATGCACAAACTGCCTTCGGGCCCTTCGTCGGCTACCTGGTCGGCACTGCCTGCGCCCTGGCGTTGGTCATCGGCACCGGTGCTGCGGCGACCTTTGTCTCGGCCTACACCGAATCGATGTTCGGCATTGGCGGTTGGCCGGTCAAGTTCGCCATGTTTGCCGCAATCATCGGCATTCATATTCGTGGCGTCGGCGAGGCCATGGGCCTGACCCTGGTTGCCGGGGGCATTGCCGTATTCGCCCTGCTCACCTTCGGCGTGGCCATGGCGCCCCACGTGGAACTGGCCACCTTGCTCGTTCTGCCAACCAGCACCGGGCAAGCGCTCAGCCTGGGCGGCATCTTTGCCTGCGTACCCTTCGCCATCTGGCTGTTCATCACCGTGGAGCAAACCGGCTCAGCCGCCGAAGAAGCCGCAGAGCCTGGCCGCAGCATGCCACGCGGCATTCTCGCTGCCGTCGGCACCTTGCTGGTCACAGCCCTGGTGGTGCTGGTGTGCGCCCCTGGTGCCGGCGGTGTGGAACTGGTGGGTGGGGCCGGTGACCCGCTGTATGCGGCCATGTCCAGCAACAATGTGTACGGGCCTGATTCCTGGTTGGCCAAGGTCATCGGCTCGGGCGCCGTGTTCGGTTTGATCGCGACCTTTTTCTCTCTGATTTATGCCGCGTCCCGCCAGCTGTTCGCCATGGCCCGCGACGGCCTGTTCCCGCAATGGCTGGGCAAGACTGGCAAACGCGGTACCCCGATTGCGGCTCTGCTGCTGATCGGCGTTATCGGCCTGCCCATGTCTGCAGTCGACCCGGCCACGGTGATGCTCGCGGTGGTCCTACTGCTCAACGTTTGCTACCTGTTCATCTTCGGCGCTTACCTGCGCATCCGCCGTACCCAACCTGACCTGCCTCGACCCTTCCGCCTGGCTGGCGGCAAGCTGGTCGCCTGGCTCGGCCTGGCCCTGACCCTGGTGGTAATCGCCGCCTGCTTCCAACTCGATGTGTACATGCTCGCCGCCTTGGGCGTAACCCTGGCCCTGTGCATCCTCAACTTCATCCTGCGTGCCCAGCTCGCTGGCCGCACCGCCCCACTGGAGACTGCTGACCATGTCTGAACTTACCCTGTTGCAACGCCGTCATCGCGTGCTCGGCAGCGCCTCGCCGCTGTTCTATGACAACCCGCTGCACCTGGTGCGCGGCGAAGGTGTGTGGTTGTTCGATGTGGACGGGCGCCGCTACCTGGACGTGTACAACAACGTTCCTTGTGTGGGCCATTGTAACCCTCACGTGGTTGAAGCAATCAGCCGCCAGGCCGCGCAGCTGAACATCCACACTCGCTACCTCGACGAGCAGATCGTCAGCTATGCCGAGCGCTTGACCGCGACGCTCGATGCCTCGCTGAACACCGTGATGTTCACCTGCACCGGTAGCGAGGCCAACGAACTGGCCTTGCGCCTGGCGCGCTTTGCCAGTGGCGGCACCGGCATCATCGTCAGCACCTATAACTACCACGGCAACTCCGCGTCCCTGGCCCAGGTCACCACCGCGTTGCCCTCCCCCGAACCTTTCGGCGCCCACGCCCGGGCAGTGCCGATCCCCTGCCTGTACCAGGCACCGGCCGGGACCACGCCCGAGCAGTTGCTTGAGCAGTACACCGCCAACATCAATGAAGCCATCGCCTCGTTGAAAGCCCAGGGCATCCGCCCGGCCGCGCTGCTGATCGATACCCTGTTCGCCAACGAGGGCCTGCCCCGCGTGCCGGCCGGGTTCGTGGAAAAGGCCGCTGCCTTGATCCGCGAGGCCGGTGGTCTGTTCATCGCCGACGAGGTGCAATCGGGCTTCGCCCGTACCGGCGAGCATATGTGGGGGCATCAGGCTCACGCGGTGGTACCGGACATTGTCACCCTCGGCAAGCCCATGGGTAACGGCTACCCGCTTGCAGGCCTGATTACCCACGGGGATCTGGTCGAGTCGTTCGGGCGCAGCGCCATGTACTTCAACACCTTCGGCGGCTCACCCGTGGCCGCCGCTGCCGGTATGGCGGTGCTCGATGTGATCGAGCGCGAACAACTGCAGGCCAACGCCCGCAATGTCGGTGCTTATGTGCAGCAACGCCTGGACGGCCTGAAAGACAAACATGGCCTGATCGGTGATGTACGTGGCAAAGGCTTGTTCTTTGCCGTGGAGCTGGTGCGCGACCGTACGCTCAAGACCCCGGCCGGGATCGAAGCGCGCCGGCTGGTCAACGACATGCGCGAGCGTGGCGTGCTGATCAGCAAGATCGGCGCCGACGACAACATCCTCAAGATGCGCCCGCCGCTGGTGTTTTCCATCGCCCATGCCGAGCACTTCATCGACACCCTCGACGCCGCCCTCAGCGCCCTCTAAGGAGCAGCCATGAGCACGCTTGAAACCTTGAGCCATGAACAGCAACTCGCTTGCCTGCATGAATTGGCCCGGCACGCCTTGAGCCACTGGGACGGCGAGTTCGCCAATATCGAGCTGGTGAAATACCGCGAAAACGCGGTTTTTTCAGCCCACCGTGACGACGGCCAGCGGGTCGCCCTGCGCGTGCACCGCAATGGCTACCACTGCGAAAACGCCCTGCGTTCTGAACTGCAGTGGATGGAAGCCCTGGCCTGCGACGGCATCACCGTGCCGCAGATCATCCGCGCCCGTAACGACCTTCATCTGATCGAAGTGCACAGCGAAGCACTCGGCGAAAGCCGCCACGTCGACATGCTCGCCTGGCTACCGGGCGCCACCGCCGGCACGTCCGAAAATGGCGTGCAAGCCGACACCGAAGTGGGTTTTCTGTTTCGCGAAGCCGGTGCCCTTGCAGCCCGCATCCACCGCCATTCGACGCAGTGGCAACAACCCGATGAGTTCATCCGCCATGCCTGGGACGAGGATGGCCTGATCGGCGCCAATCCGTTCTGGGGTCGCTTCTGGGAATTGGCCAGCCTGACCGATGAGCAGCGTGAACTGCTGTTGCATGCCCGCCGCCAGGCACGCGTGGACCTGCGCAAATACGGCCGCAACCTGGACACCTTCGGCATGATCCACGCCGACCTGGTACCGGAGAACCTGCTGATCGAAGGCCCGCGCTTGCGCCTGATCGACTTCGACGATGCCGGTTTTGGCTGGCACATGTTCGAACTGGCCACAGCCTTGTACTTCTGCCTGGACGATGCACGTTTCGAGCAGATCAAGGCCGCGCTGCTGGCCGGCTATGACGCGGTCAAACCCCTGAGCGATGCCGACCGCACCATGCTGCCGCTGTTTTTGATGCTGCGCGGTACCACGTATCTGGGGTGGATTCATACCCGTAGCGAAACCGAGACGGCCAGGGAGATGGCGCCGATGCTGATTGAGCGGGCGTGCCGGTTGGCGCGGGAGTACCTGGCAGGGAAATAGGGGATACCCTCATCGCGGCCAAGCCCGCTCCTACACAGGCCGCGCAGTCCCTGTAGGAGCGGGCTTGCCCGCGATAAGGCCGGCACAATCACCAAAACTCTGGCACCCACAACCAACCGAATGGCAAGCAGGCAAAAAGCCAGTGACGGGCAACGCCTTAGTATCGGGAAAACGCTTCAAGCCTCACTACCGACACTAATAACAATCGGAATACCGTCCATGCCCAAGTCGTCCTTGCTTCGCCTCTCTACTCTTGCATTGTTGATCGGTGCCGCAACCCAGGCCGGTGCCTATGAGCTGTACGCCGACGACGACAGCCACCTGGACGCCAAGGTCGAAGCGGTATTCGGCCTGTTCCACAGCGAAGAAAACTACGCCCTGTCCGGCCGCCTGAGCGAGGGTTCTTCCTCATGGCGCGAAGGCTACATCAAGTACGGTTTGAGCTTTGACCAGGGCCTGGCCGGGGTTGGCAGCGCCTACGGCGCATTCGGCCTTTTGAGTTCGGGCACCTGGGGTGAGGGCGATGCCGCCGGCTTCAGCGACGGTTCCGAGCGCACCACCAAAATCGAAGATGCCTCCCTGGGCTGGCGCTCGGGCAAGTTGTTCGACGCGCTGGGCGAAGACGGTATTGACCTGTCCTTCGGCCGCCAGAACATCGTGGTCGGCGACGGCTTTTTGATCGACGGCGACGCCCTCAACCTGGGCAAAGGCGTAGCCGACGGCGAGTTCAACCGTGGTGGCGGTTACTACCTGGCCGCGCGCAAGAACTTCGACCAGACCGCTGTGTTGCGTATCGGTGGCAAGGAAGGCTGGCGCAGCGACCTGATGTGGATCAAGTCCGACAACCGCGCCCAGGCCAAATCGGAAATGGCAGTCGCCACCCTCGAGCACGTGGCCGAAGCCGGCACCGTGGGCCTGACCTACATCGACGTAACCGATGTCGACGAAGAATTCGCCTCGCCCATCCAGCTGGAGCGCGACGGCATGAAGACCTACAGCCTGCGCGCCACCGGCAATGCCGGCGTGGAAAACCTGTTCCTTTCCGGCGAGTACGCCAATCAGGAAAAACGCAATGCCGACAACGAAGACGCCTGGTACCTGGAAGCCGGCTGGACCTTCGCCGATGTGGCCTGGAAGCCTAATGTCAGCTACCGCTACAGCCGCTTCTCGGAAGCCTTCGACCCACTGTTCTACGGTTTCAGCCGTGGCTACGGTACCTGGTTCCAGGGCGAAGTGGCGGGCAACTACGCCGGCCCGTTCAACAGTAACTCGCGCATCCAGAACGTCAGCTTCAAGGTCAGCCCGCTGGAGAACCTCAACATCGGCTTGCTGCTGTTCGACTTCGACACCATCGACCGCAACCTGGGCAACACCGATGGGCATGAGATCGACCTGTACGCCGAGTGGGGCGTCACCGAAAACATCATGATCATGCCAGTGATCGGCCTCTACCAGCCGGACAAGAGCTTCGAGGAAGGCGGCACGCAACTGGGCAACAGCGACAAGAACCTCTACAGCCAGTTGGTGTTCGCCACGTCGTTCTAACCGTGAGCGGGCGGTGCCAGGCACCGCCCGCTTTCGCCTCTCGCCGAACGAGCCAAGAGCCTGACCATGCCCACCCGCGCCCTGACCATCCAAAGCAAAATCACCTTGCTCGCCAGCCTCTGCCTGATTCTGGTAGTGGCGCTTCTGGTCGGGCTGTCGCTCTACCAGAGCAACCTGAGCACCGAAAACGTCAAGGCCTCGAGTAGCCGGATGTTGGCCGCAGCCGCCGAGCAGAATCTGCAGGCCGAAGGCAAGGCACAGGCATTGCAGATCCAGCGCACCTTCATGCGTACCCATGAATACGGCGAAGGCGTCGCTCGGTACCTGCTGTACCTGCGCGAACGCTCGGTACGTGGGGAGATCAGTGCACAAGTGTTACGCACGGAATTGACCGGCGTTCTGCGCACAGCCTTGGAAAAACGGCCCGAATTGCTCGGGCTTTTTGTCATTTTCGAGCCTGATGCACTGGACGGCCACGATGTCGACTTCCAGGGCCAGGCGACACTGGGCAGCAATGAAGCCGGCCGCTTTGCACAGTACTGGGTGCAGCCCAAGCCCGGTGAATTGCAGCCGGTACTGGGTGACGAAAAACTGCTGGCCGACACATCCCCCGGCCCCAGCGGCAGCCCTTTCAACACCTTCTACACCTGCTCACGCGACAGCCGCCAACTGTGCGTCCTGGAGCCCTATTTCGACGAGTCGTCGGGCTCCCGCCGGCTGGTCACCAGCATCACCTTCCCCCTGATCGAGAACGGCCGCACCATCGCCGTGCTGGGCCTGGACATCAGCCTCGACAGCCTGCAACAGAGCAGCGTGGCCAACAGCCGCGAACTCTACGATGGCAATGGCCAGATCAGTATCCTCAGCCCCGCCGGCCTGGTTGCCGGCAGCAGCCAGGAACCCGGCAAGCTGGGCAGCCCCTTGCAACAGGTGAACCCGGACAAATCCTCGCAGATTCTTGCCGCCCTCACCCAGGCCAAGGCCAAAACCTTCAGCGACGACCAGAACATCACGGTGCTCGAACCCCTGGAACCGATTGCCGGCAGCAACGCTTGGGGTGTGCTGCTGAGTGTGCCGCAACAGGTGCTGCTAGCGCCGGTGCAAGTGCTGCAAGGCGAGCTCGATGCCGCACGCCTGCAGAGCTCGGTGCTGGAATTGGGCCTGGGCACCTTCGCTGCAGTCCTCGGCATGCTGTTGATCTGGCTGACGGCGCGCGGCGTTACCCGCCCGCTGCTGGGTCTTGCCGCAATGCTCGAAGACATCGCCCAGGGCGAAGGCGACCTGACCCGCCGCTTGAACTACCCCCACGGTGACGAGTTGGGCCGACTGGCCAACGCTTTCAACCGTTTTCTCGATAAGTTGCAGCCGACCATTGCCCAGGTCCAGGGCTCGGTGCAGGACGCCCGACAGACTGCCGACCAGTCGGCACAGATTGCCCGTCGCACCAGTGAGGGCATGCAGCAGCAGTTCCGTGAAATCGATCAGGTCGCCACGGCGTTGCATGAAATGTCTGCCGCGGCCAATGCCTCAGCCCACAGCGCCGCCCAAGCCGCTGACGCGGCGCGCAATGCCGACCAGGCCAGCCAGCAAGGCCTGGGCGTGATTGCCCAGACCACCACGGCCATCGACGCCCTGGCCCAGGACATGGGCCACGCCATGCATCGCCTTCAGGGGCTGGCCGACAGCAGCGAGCAGATCGGTTCGGTACTGGAAGTGATCTGTGCCATCGCCGGGCAAACCAATTTGCTGGCACTCAATGCCGCCATCGAGGCGGCGCGCGCCGGTGAAGCCGGGCGAGGTTTTGCCGTAGTGGCCGACGAAGTGCGCAACCTTGCCCAACGCACCCAGGACTCGGTGGAAGAAATCCGCCAGGTCATCGAAAACCTGCAATCGGGCACTCGCGATGTCAGCCTGGCCATGCACAGCAGCCACGACCTGGCCCAGGACAACGTGGCCCAGGTGCAGCAAGCCGTGGATGCCCTGCAACGCATCGGCCATGCAGTCAACCTGATCAGCGAGATGAACTTGCAAATCGCCAGCGCCGCTGAAGAGCAAAGCAGCGTGGCCGAGGAGATCAACCGCAATGTCGAGGCGATTCGCGATGTGACCGAATCGCTGTCAGGGCAGGCGCAGGAGTCGGCGCAAGTCAGTGACCGGCTTAATGAGCTGGCTAATCACCAGGGGGGGTTGATGCGGCAGTTCAGGGTTTGATGTCGGCTGGGCGGGCCTCATCGCGGGCAAGCCCGCTCCTACAGGGATGGTCGGTGTGGGAGATTCTATGGTTCAGGGGAAGCTCTCAAGCAGCTTTTGACACGTATT
>CAYVPI010000057.1:0-28831 GCA_964453495.1 uncultured Pseudomonas sp.
TGGCCGCCTGGGAATCGAGCATCCCTTCGTCCATGTTGATGTCGATCACCTGGGCACCGGCCTCAACCTGTTGCAAGGCGACTTCCAGGGCTTCGGTGTAGTTCTCTTCGCGGATCAGCCGGGCAAACTTGGCAGAACCTGTGATGTTGGTGCGCTCGCCGACGTTGACGAACAACGAGCTGCGGTCGATGGTGAAGGGTTCCAGGCCCGACAGCCGGCAGGCCTTGGGGATCTCGGGGATGGCCCGTGGCGGGTACTTGGCCACCGCCTCGGCAATCGCCTTGATGTGCGCAGGGGTGGTGCCGCAGCAACCGCCGATGATGTTCAGGAAACCGCTGGCGGCAAACTCTTCGACCACTTCGGCCATCTGCGCCGGCGTTTCGTCGTACTCACCGAAGGCGTTCGGCAAGCCGGCATTCGGGTGCGCCGAAACCTGGGTGTCGGCCTTGCTGGAAAGCTCTTCCAGGTAAGGGCGCAGTTCCTTGGCACCCAGGGCGCAGTTCAGGCCGACCGAGATCGGCTTGGCATGGCGAATCGAGTTCCAGAATGCTTCGGTGGTTTGCCCGGACAAGGTGCGACCGGAGGCATCGGTGATGGTCCCGGAGATCATGATCGGCAACTCGATACCGTCTTCCTCGAACACCTGTTGCACAGCGAAGATCGCTGCCTTGGCGTTCAGGGTGTCGAAAATGGTTTCGATCAGGATCAGGTCGGCGCCACCTTCGATCAGGCCGCGGGTGGCTTCGGTGTAGTTTTCTACCAGCAGGTCGAAAGTGACGTTGCGGTAGCCCGGGTCATTGACGTCCGGGGAAATCGAGCAGGTACGGCTGGTCGGGCCCAGCACGCCGGCGACGAAGCGTGGCTTGTCCGGGGTTTCCAGGGTCTTGGCATCGCAGACCTGGCGGGCGAGGCGGGCGCCTTCGACGTTCAGTTCATACACCAGTGCTTCCATGCCGTAGTCGGCCTGGGACACCTGGGTGGCGTTGAAGGTGTTGGTCTCGAGGATGTCTGCACCGGCGTCCAGGTAGGCCTTCTCGATGGCACCAATCACGTCGGGGCGGGTCAGTACCAACAGGTCGTTGTTGCCCTTGACGTCGCTCGGCCAGTCGGTGAAGCGCTGGCCACGATAGTCGTGCTCCTCGAGGCGGTAGCTCTGGATCATGGTACCCATGCCGCCATCGAGAATCAGAATGCGCTCTTTGAGGGCTTGCTGAAGTGCTTGGAGACGAGCGCTGCGGTCAGACATAGGACTACCTGATAGGGCGGATACAAAAAGATACCGAATCATAACAAAGCTGCGCGGGATTTAAGCATGGGTGTCGTTTGCATGAATTTCATTCATGTTGGCGGGTATCGGTCACAGGTAGAATCGTGAAGCGTTTTAATTGAAAGGACTCCGGCACATGGTGCATCGCCTCCTTGCCAGCGCCTTTGCATTGCTCGTCAGCAGTGCGGCGTTCGGGCAAGCCCCTCTTGCAACCCCCACGATCTCCTATATCCGGGATATCCAACCCATCTTCACCGAGAAATGCGTGGCCTGCCACGCCTGCAACGATGCCGCCTGCCAGCTCAACCTGGGCAGTGCCGAGGGGGCCGCACGGGGCGCCTCGAAAGTGCCGGTGTACGACGGCGGCCGCAGCGTCGCCGAGGCGCCGACGCGGTTGTTCCTTGATGCCGACAGCACTGCGGGTTGGCGCAGCAAAGGTTTTTACTCGGTACTGGATGCCCAAGGCAGCCAGGCCGCGCTGATGGCGCGCATGCTCGAACAGGGGCACAACACGCCGTTGCAGCCCAATGCCAAGCTGCCGCAAGAGATTGTGCTGGGCCTCAATCGCACCAATATGTGCCCACAACCGGGGGAGTTCGACGCCTATGCCAAGGCGCACCCCAAGGAGGGCATGCCGCTGGCGGTCACCGGCCTGACCGATGCGCAATACCAGACCTTGCAGCGCTGGTTCGCCGCCGGGGCACCGGTGGAGCAGAACCCCATCGTGGCCAGCGCCAAAGAAACTGCGCAGATTGCCGACTGGGAAGCCTTGCTCAACCGTCCTGGTGCTTCCGAGGCGCTGGTGGGGCGTTGGCTCTACGAACACCTGTTTCTGGCCCACATTTATTTTAGCGGCGGCGAGCCGGGGCATTTCTTCCAGTGGGTACGTTCGCGTACGCCCAGCGGCCAGCCGGTCGACCTGATCGCCAGCCGCCGGCCCAACGATGAGCCGGGTACGACCTTTTATTACCGGTTGATACCGGTGCAGGGCGTGATCGTGCACAAGACGCACATCACCTATCCCATGGGGCCGAGCAAGCTCAAGCGCGTGGAGCAACTGTTCTATAGCGGTGACTGGCACGTCTCGGCCTTGCCCGGGTATGGGCCGCGTCACAAGGCCAACCCCTTCGAGACTTTCGAGGCGATTCCGGCGGCGGCGCGTTACCAGTTCATGCTCGATAACGCCGAATATTTCGTGCGCACCTTCATTCGCGGTCCGGTCTGCCGCGGGCAGATCGCCACCGATGTGATCCGCGACCACTTCTGGGCGCTGTTCCAGGCACCGAGCCATGATCTTTATGTGACCGACCCCAATTACCGTGGCCAGACCACGCCACTGTTGGCCATGCCCGGGCAGAACGACAATGTCGGCAGCGTGCTGAGCCTGTGGCATGCCTATCGGGACAAGCGCAACGACTACGAAAGCCTGCGCCGGGACTCCTATGCCGAGCTGCCGCCACCGAGTTGGTCGACGCTGTGGGCTGGCAATGACAATGCCTTGTTGACGATCTTCCGGCATTTCGACAGCGCCTCGGTCAGCAAGGGCCTGGTGGGTGACGTGCCCAAGACCATCTGGCTGTTCGACTATCCGTTGCTTGAGCGCACCTACTATCAGTTGGCGGTCAACTTCGACGTGTTCGGCAATGTTTCCCATCAGGCGCAGACCCGTTTGTACTTCGACCTGATTCGCAATGGTGCTGAGGTTAACTTCCTGCGCCTGATGCCGGCCGATCTGCGCACCCAGATGCTTGGTGACTGGTACCAGAACAGCGGCAAGATCAAGATGTGGCTGGACTACGAAAGCATCGACAACGATACGCCGACCGGCCTGAAACTAGACGAAAATGACCCCAAGCGAGATTTCGCCCTTAAACTGATCGACCGTGCCGGCACCCTCAACGCCCGGCCCGATCCGATAAACCGCTGTCAGGGTGCCTATTGCTCGCGATCCGGTATCGGCCAGGAATTCAGTGCGGTCGAGCAGGTGCTCAGCCGCCTGGCCTCACGCCCAGCCGCCGGGCTCAAGGTCATCGAGCAGTTGCCTGAGGCCACCATGCTGCGTATCCAGGGCCGCGACGGCAAGCGGTTGGTCTACAGTCTTTTGCGCAACCGTGCCCACAGCAATGTGGCGTTCATGCTGGGCGAGGCTTATCGCTACCAGCCGGGGCTCGACACCTTGACCATTTATCCGGGGGTAATGAGCAGTTATCCGAACTTCATGTTCAACATTCCCGCCAGTGATGTGCCGGAGTTCGTCGAGGACATGGAGCTGGCCAAAACGCCGGAAAACTTCGAGCGCATTGTCATGCGCTGGGGGGTGCGGCGCAGCAATCCGCAGTTCTGGCAGTACTTTCATGACGTGAGCAGTTATATTCGTGAAACCGAGCCGGTGGAAACCGGTGTGCTGGATATGAACCGCTACGAAAATCTCTGACCGCAGTTCCGTAGCATTCCCACGGCAACATGGGAATGCTTCCTAACTCAAATAAATACAATTTTATTTAGCATCCTTCCCAGCCACGTTTGTGAGCCGAGCCGGGTAAGTGATGCTGTTTGCGTATGACAGTATTTCTGTCGCGCCAATCAGGGGCGTTACCAACGGGGCGGAGTTCAAAAAGCATGTCTTGATTAACTCGTGAAAGCGGTAAAAGGAAAAGAGTATGCAAGGACCCATCGAATTAAGCCCCATTGTTATTACCGATAGAGCACAACGCTACGGCCCCGGGGGAGGCGGTGGTTACGATCCGACGGAGGACTTCAGCTACAACACCAGTATTCTGAGAAGACCAGACGCCCTTCAGTCCCTGACCAGAGCAAAACTTGCGGGGGCGGGTGATTACCTCGCTGCGCTTAATCGAAAACAATCTCAAAGCCTTCCATTCGGCCAAGCTTGCTTCAGTCGCAGTTGATACGGAAAGCGAACTTCAGGCGTCGGGCGTGGGTAGTGAAGCCACCTATGTAACATCGACTGCTATTGCCAATGCCAAGCGCACGGTAGATGGGTTGATTCAGCAAAAGGGCATCCAGTACAGCGCAAACCAGGCATTGGCCATGGCCTATTCGGGGAGCGACCCGCTCACACTCACGGATGGGCAGCGGTCAGAGATAGTTGTCAGGGAAATGGGCTGGGCATTGAGCGCATATCCGGGGCTGGCAAGGGCACAACAGGACAGTTTTGGCGACTCCTACAGCGCGGGCTATAAGTCAAGAATTCTTGCCGAAGCTATCGCAATCCTCAACCGCAAGTCCGCCGCGTTGACTGCTCGATTGGCCCAGGTGCAGGCTGCAGAGGCCGAGGCCCTGCGGATTGCTACTGAACAATCCGCCCAACGTGCCGCCGAGGCTAAACGCCTGGCCGATGAGGAGGCTGCCCAACGTGCGCTGAGGCTAAGCGTCTGGCTGATGAGCAAGCAGCTCAACGCGATGCCGAGGCCAGGCGCCTCGCTGCGGAACTGGAAGGTCGCTCGGCCAACACCTTCAGCGTGGCAAATGCAGCGGCAATGGCGCAACTCAGTGCCTTGACAGGCTCCCTTGCCCTCACCGCTGGCTCGACGGTCACACTGGATGCAGCCATTCAATGGGCTGTCGGGGTGTTGAAGGCCGGCGCTACTGTAGCGCTGGACCGGGCCACGGGCGTGGGTATGGGTTTGCTGGTGTACTCCTCCGAGTTGGGCAACAGCGACCTCTATCCCTCGACCATATTGACGATTCCGGCTAGCAGCTTGGCGCTAAATCTGCCACAAGAGCTAGCGGCGATTGCCGCTGCTGGTGGCACCGTAGACATGCCCTACCGAATGGTCGGCTGCCGTTCGCGGTTCTCCATGGTCCAGACCGGCTCCGATAGAGGGCTATCACCCAAGGTGCAGGTCCGGGTGCTGACCTTTGATGCGGCGCGAAATGCCTATACGTACAACTCCACCGACGCACCGCTGATCACTCTGAGCTTTCCCATTGCAGTGCCCGGCAACGCTTCCACGGTCACGCCTGAACAGATTGCGCAGGGTCCGGTTTACACAGGCGTTACCTTGACGCCGATCCAGGTTCAGGGTGAGGTTTTTCCTGCGCTCGACCAACTTGACATCCGCGATTACATTTACTGCTTTCCGGCCGACTCAGGCTTACCGCCGCTGTATGCTGTTTTCAGCTCGCCCTATGATGGCGCTACTACCAAAGGCAAGCACAGCGGGCGAATGTACAATCCCGACATGGCGGGAGGCCCCGTTCGGGAGCTGGATTGGAGAACCGCATCGATCACTCGGGAGGGTATCGCGTTGGTCAAGCCTCATACGGGGCGCTTCCCGGCGTCTGATGCTAACAGCGTAATGATCGACCGGCTGCAGAAAATTCTGCGAGGAGACATTCCGGTCACCGATACAGATAAGCGCTTTTACACGCATGAGATCAGAGAGTTGGAGCGTTATCGTGCCTTGGGATTCGCGGATAGTGTTGAAGACGAGTCCATATGGAATGATGCTCATACGGCGACCCTTGAAGATTATGACAAGCCCCCTTTATACCCAGGAAGCAAAGGAGGCCGGTAACAGGCAGGAGTACAAAGATGCAATGGAGGAATTGAAATGAGTACTATCAAAGATATCATTGTCAATGAGTCGGTCGTTGATGTGTTGACGGCGCTCATTCCGAGGTCTTCCTACCCAAGAATTGATCGGTTGTATGTTGATTATAAGTTTGAGGTTATCGCTAACGGCGAGCTGGTGAGTACGTTTGATAAACTCTTCGTCGATGGAGTATTTGCCACCGGGGATAATGGACGTACCATCAAAGGTCCGAATTGGGTAGAGCCCAGCTTCATAGCAACAAAAAAATACGCACAAAAAACAGTGTGATGATTTGAGCTGGTCTAATGGGCCGTGCCGAACATGAACCGCTACAAGAACCACTTCTCACGACTCAGGAGTGCCTTCGCGCACGACCGCCTTGTGGCTTTTCTCACCTTTTTACCGCCTGTCACGGTCAGACTCCCAGGTTCCCGCGCACGCGGGGGCCTGAAGTACTGATATCCAAACAGGCCGTCAGAGGGGGCGGGATGCTGTATTCGCTTCAAGCGTTACGAGCGCTGGCCGCGTGGGTGGTGGTCTGTCATCACTTCATTTCAGCCAGGTGTTGACCCGTTTTAACCTGAGCCCCAGCGCGATGTTTGCGATTTGTGTGGCGCTCATCGCCCTGGGCTCATCGTCCAGTGACGTGCTGATCGAAAAACGCCTGTATCACCAGATCAAAGGGTGGTTCGACAGCCGCCTGGCCGTGGTCGCGACGACGGCGGTAACCCGACGAAATTACTAGGACTTTTTCGCGCGCCCCGTTTGGCGTAAACTGCCGGCAAGTCTGTGAGGAACTTCCATGAGCGCCATTACTATTACCGACGCCGCGCACGATTACCTGGCTGATCTGCTCTCCAAGCAGAACACCCCGGGCATCGGCATACGCGTATTCATCACCCAGCCGGGCACCCAGTACGCCGAGACCTGCATTGCCTACTGCAAGCCGGGCGAAGAAAAGCCGGAAGACACGGCGCTGGGGCTTAAAAGCTTCACCGCCTGGATCGACGGCGTCAGCGAAGCGTTCCTCGAGGATGCGGTAGTCGACTACGCCACCGATCGCATGGGTGGCCAGCTGACGATCAAGGCACCTAATGCCAAAGTGCCGATGGTCAACGCTGACAGCCCGATCAACGAACGCATCAATTATTACCTGCAAACCGAAATCAACCCGGGGCTGGCCAGCCACGGCGGTCAGGTCAGCCTGATCGAAGTGGTCGAAGACGGCATTGCCGTGTTGCAGTTCGGCGGTGGTTGCCAGGGTTGCGGCCAAGCCGACGTGACGCTCAAGGAAGGTATCGAGCGCACCTTGCTCGAGCGTATTCCAGAGCTCAAGGGCGTGCGCGACGTGACCGACCATTCGCAGAAAGAAAACGCCTACTACTAAGGCGTTCGCTGCAACAAATAGAAAAAACGGCGCACCGTGAGCGCCGTTTTTTTTTGATCGTGAAATCACCCCTGAGGGGAGAGGGGCCGGCATGTATCGTTCACATAAATTATGTGCACCCTCGATCAGCTCCCTCTCCCCTCTGGGGAGAGGGTTGGGGTGAGTGGCAGGTTTCACGCAGTACTCGGTGAACAGCCATGAGCCTTGACGATCGCCACAGTCGACGCAGGATTCCTCAACAAGGCCCGGCCAACCCTTGGTGGCCGTGGCAGCAAATCACCCGAGCAATTGGGGCAACGCCCTACCAGCCAGTTCTCACTGCATTGCCGGCAAAACGTGCATTCGAACGAGCAGATGAAGGCGTCCGGGCTATCCCCCGGCAATGCCACGCCGCAGCACTCACAAAAGGGTCGTAGTTCGAGCATGGTCTTCTCCTTTATTCAGGCAGCGGTTGGCTGCCAAAGCGTTCAGCGTAAGCCAGCGGGCTGACGCCCAGATGTTTCTGGAATGTGCGCCGCAGGTTTTCCGGGTGGCCAAAACCGCACAGTTGGGCGATTCGCCCGATCGAAGCCTGGCCGTTTTGCAGCAGGGCGCGCGCGGCCTCCAGCCGCACCCGTTCGACATGCCGCCCCGGGGTCACACCCACTTCACTGAGAAATGCCCGATAGAGAGTGCGCGGGGCCATTGCGGCCTGTTCGGCCAGGGTGTCGAGGGTCAGGTTCTCGTGCAGGTGGGCGGGTATCCATTCGAGCAGACCCGCCAGGCGCGGCGCGCGGCTGGCACGGGGCGCCAGACAGGCACTGAATTGAGTCTGCCCACCCGGGCGTTTGAGAAACATCACCAGGCGGCGGGCCACGGCCAGGGCGATCTCACGGCCCAGGTCCGCTTCGACCAGCGCCAGGGCCAAGTCGATGCCCGCGGTGACGCCAGCGGAAGTAAAAATATGCCCATTGCCATCGCGGTTGTGCGGGTCGTAGGTGTGCAAGCGGTCGGGTTGTACATCGATGGCGTCGAAGGCCCGCAGGGCATCGATATCGTCCCAATGGGTCGTGGCCACCAAGCCATCGAGCAGGCCTGCGCTGGCCAGGATCAACGCCCCCGAACACACCGAGCCCAGGCGGCGAATGTGCGGGTGATTGTTCTGCAGCCACGCGAGCAACAGCGGATTAGCGCAAAGGGCCTGCATCATGCTGCCACCTGGAATCAGCAAGGTGTCGAGCAGTTGCGGGTCGGTGTCCTGCCAACGCTGGTCGGCGACCAGGCGCAGGCCGGCGGAAGTGGCGATAGGCCCAGGGTTGTCGGCCAGGGTCAGCAGCTCATAGGCGGCAGGTTGGCCTGTGCGCACCAGTTCCACGTTGGCGCTGGCGAAAACCTGCAGGGGCCCGGTCACATCCAGGCTCATGACATCGGGAAAGATCAGGCAAGCAATGCGCCGAAGGGTATGCATGGGCACCTCGAGGTCGTCGAAGTGCCAGTGTGCGATGCCAGGCGTGTGGCGGCAATGACAATTACCCCACAAATCCTGCCACTCAAGGGCGGTACAAGTGCGCGTGGCCCGCACGATAAAGAGCCGACTCAGAAAAACTGTCGCTGGCCAGTACCCGGCCGACCAGGATCAGCGCCGTGCGGCGAAAGCCCTTGGCCTGCACCTTTTCAAGAATGTCATCGAGGGTGCCCACGACCCAGTCCTGGTCTGGCCAGGTGGCGCGATGCACGACAGCGATCGGGCAGTCGTTGCCATAATGCGGGCGCAAATCCGTAAGGATCTTCGCCAAATGTTGGACCCCCAGATGAATCGCCATGGTCGAGCCATGCTGGGCCAGGCTGGCTAGTTCCTCGCCGCTGGGCATGGGCGATTTGTCGGCGTAACGGGTCAGTATCACGCTCTGGGAAATGTCCGGCAGGGTCAGTTCCACGCCCAGCAGGGCAGCACTTGCCGCCGTGGCGGTCACGCCGGGGATGATCTGGTAGGGGATGCCCAGTTCACGCAAGCAGCGGATCTGCTCGCCGATGGCGCCGTACAGGCTTGGGTCGCCGGAATGCACGCGGGCCACATCCTGGCCCTTGGCGTGAGCGGCCTCCATCAGCGCGATGATCTGCTGCAGGTGCAACTCGGCACTATTGACCAGCACTTCGGCGCAGTGGCCTTCGAGCACGGCAGCCGGTACCAGGGAGCCGGCATAGATGATTACCGGGCAACTGCGGATCAGCCGTTGTCCTTTGACCGTGATCAATTCGGGGTCGCCGGGGCCTGCGCCAATAAAGTAGACCGTCATGCAAGGTTCCTGAAAAAAGCCTGGAATTAGGAGCGTGCTTGAAAAAAATTCAAGTAGCTGGCGCCAGGAAAAGGAAAAACAGGGGAGATTCTACTCTGGAGTTGCCAAAGCAAGGGTAGCGCGAGCGGATTTGCGGCGAGGCACATGCAGTTGCGCAGAACCTGCGCCGAGTTGTTCGGCCAGTGCCAGGGCGGCGCTTTCGGCGACGCCGAAGCAGCCACTTTGGCGATGGGCGAGGGCAGAGCGGTGGCTCAATCGTGGCTCGAAACGGGCCAGGTCGGCTGCGCTGAAAAACACCAAAGGCAACCCCAGCTGTGCAGCCAATTGCTGCAGGCCGGGTTCGTTGCGTTTGAGCTCGATGCTGGCCAGGCCCTTGAGCGCCGAGCGCGGTATATCGTGTTGTTGCAAGGCTTGTTCGAGCAGGGCGCCCAGCTCACTGGCCGGGCAGCCCTTTTGACAACCAAAGCCGGCCATCAGGACCGGCGGATGCTTGGCTTGGCTCATCAGGCCTGGCTTTTGCGGCGGAACAACCAGGCACTGATCAGGCCCAGGGCCATCCAGAACAGGGCATTGGTCAACAGCGAGGCAATCTTGAACTGCGACTCCAGTGCTTCAGGTGCCAGGCTTTCATGGACCTCTGGTTGAGGTGCGCCAATGATATGAGGCGCGATCAGGATCGCAGCACCCAGAACCTTGAGCAGCCAGTTCTTGCCGAACACGATCAGCGCCAGGCCAACCGCCGTGGACGCGGCAGTGCCGACCCACCAGGCTTGTCGCAACGCCAGGTCTGCGGCGGCTGTGCCCGGAAGTTCCGGTGGCAGCCCCAACGTCGGCGCCAGGCAGAACACGGCAAAACCGGCCAGGCCCCAGAGCAGGCCTTCGCGAGTACGACCCGGCGCGCGCAGGGTGTAGAGCGCAGCCAGCATCAGGGCAAAGCCCACGGCAATCACCAGGTTGCCGCCTGTGGTGGACAGTACGCGCTGCCAGCCATCTTCCGGTGCCCAGGCTTCGGCATCGTGGGAGTGGGCGGCGGTGCCTTCGGCATGTTCATGGGCTTCAACGGCAGGCGCCGAATTCTCGTAGGTTTCGGCCTGCAGAATCAACGGTGCGACCCAGAAGCTTTGCAGCAGGGTCAGCAACAGGGCGGCGAGCAGGCCGGTGAAGCCAGCGGTCTGGGCTATGCGCTTGATCATCAGGAAGGGTCTCAATGGCACGGGAAGGCGGCGCTGTGACGGGTGTCGTGCGCGGCGTTGTGGACGGCTTCGATGTGCGAGAACCCAGCGAAATACACCAGGCAGATGCCCAGAATGGATGCGCCGATGGCGACGACCAGGCGTTGAGTTTGGGTGGTTGTAACGATGCTTGAGTGGCTGGCGGTGGTGATCGGCATGGCACTTCCCTCTGTGGTATGCGGGGCAGGCATGCGCGAAGAACTCCTGCGTGCAAGCTCGCAGAAGTCACAACAGCGCCCGCCCACCGCGGGTTTGTCAGGTATGGTTTGGGCCGGTCTCCGGGCTTGCGAGGGGCGGGCATGATGCCGAGCCTGCAAGAATCACCTTCCCATGCCGGACTGCTGGCACAGTGGATCTGATTCTTCTCTCGCTTACCGTTGCGGGGGCAGCGCCGGACTTGCCAGGAGTGTAGTAGCCCCTGACGCACCGGTTTCCCGTTTCACCCTGTGAAGGGCACCCAAACGAATTTGCGTAGGAGAGCATGGGGCAGTGGGGCGCGTCAATCGGCATCGTTTAGTTGTGTTGTCAGGGATGGGGGTGTTGAAGGTGGCTGTTGTGTGCTTTGCAGGTGGCGGGTTTTGACTGTGCTTGAGGGTCGGTAAATTTCGATCAGGTTATTGCAATATTTATGGCATTGACGACGTGGTGGGATTTTATATTTGTCACTCACTTGGTGAAAATAACCAGATCGAGATCGCTATGAAATATTCAATTTTGTTACCTGTTTTCGGCTTGCTGTTTGTGGCAGGTCAGGCTTATGTGGCGTGCACCTATATAACGGATACCTACAGCGGTATTGTGCCTGCCAACACTGAAGTGACTGCGTATGGCCCCTTTACAGTGACCAATGCAAGCGGTTGCTTGAAGGCTAATATTTCCTCCACTATCAGGGCAGTCGGTGCAGGCGCGGCTCCAGAGTTGATCATTCAAAGGTTGGTTGGCTCAACCTGGGAGAAGGCGGGTGGAGGTACCGGGCGTAACGCATCGGCATTGGGGCCGTTTGGTACCTATAGAGTTGTCCATGACAATAAGTCGTCTGTTACCCGAGTCTACTCAGGAACAACAGCGTATGGCAGATAGGCGTTAGGTCGAACAGCTGAGTACTGGGCGTAAGGCTCAGTACTCAGCTGTTTCATTTACGCACGCTCGTAGAAGGAAAGCTCGCTCCGTTCAGCGTTGGCAAAAAAATAGAGAGCGCCTACTCTCTTATTAGCGCTTAAAAGAGCCTTTAGATCATTCACGTGGGCGGGTTCGCTTTTGGCGTACGAGTAGGCTTCTCCGTATTGTTTGGTGCCCTCGTATTTTTCCTTGGCTAATGCGATTGCGTTAAATTTGACGTCCATTTTGGTTTGGAAGCCGTTTTCATCAAAGGCTCCGTCTCCGCTAATGAAAAAACCCCAGGTTCCCTCGTCGATAAAGCCAGCATCGTATAGTTTTCTGCCTACGACTTTCAATTCGTAGGTGCTTGTTGAAGCGAGGTCAAAATCCTTGATCATGACTTTGAGCTCGTTGATTTGCTCGGGGGTCGAAATGTTGAGGATTTTTGCAGCGTCCTGGGTACTTTTTACGCTGTGCTCGTTTTGTGTCTCATGGGGGTTTTTTATTTTATAAGCGTCCCATTGTTTTGACATGACGGGCGGTGCGATTGTGAGTTTCATTTGATAATCCCTGGTTATTGAATGCTTGCACAATGTGTGTCGGCTTTGAGTTCGGGATTTTTAGTTGTGGTTGGTTGGTTGTGTGTAACAATAAATGCCACGAGAAATATACTGAAACTTAATGGCGCATTAAGTAACAGATGGCCCGGTTCCGACCTGGTCTGCGATCAGTTGTTGAATGCTGGGCAGCTCACGCAACTTCGTGAGGACGTGCGGGCAATCTTCAGCGGTACAAAGAACATGAATATTGGGGCCCGCGTCAAAGGTGGCGCACACATCCAGGCCGTCGCGGCGTAACTGCTGTACGTGATAAAAAACCTGTAGCGATGCAGGTTGCCAATAAAAAACCGGCGGGGCAGACGTCATGGCGATCATGTGCAACTCAATGGCTTCACGCTCGATGATGGCGGCAAAGGTGGCAAAGTCTCGGGCCGCAATGGCTTTTCGCAGCAGCGTCAAGCGCATCGGTAACAAGTGTTGACGTTCCCGGTAGTGGGGGCTGCTCCAAGCGCGGTGATGACCTTCCCGGGAGTTGATCGCTTTAGGCGATGGGTCGACCACGGCAATAAGGTCATGCAAGGGCCAGTGATCCGGGGCGGCGAGTTGCCTGGCCGGGCTGTGCAGGTTATCTGCATCGCCTGGCCATTGCACGAACCCGCCGAAGACCGAGCGGGCGGCGGAACCAGAACCGCAAAGGCGCGCCAGGCTACTGAGTTGTTCCTTGTTTTCCGATTGACCGCACAGGGAGGCGAACGCCACGGCCAGCGCAGAAAAGCCCGAGGCGGAGGACGCGATACCTGCGCTGGTAGGAAAGGTATTGTGGGTGACGATACGCAGTGGTTGCCAAAAGCCGAAATGCTGGCGCAGGCGCGCGAGGTGATTGGAAATGCCCCTGCCCATCGCGGCCTCGATGGCGATGATCCTGCCATCTTCGCGTTGCCACCCCATCTCATCGGCGCGGTTGTCTTCCAGTGTTTCCAGGGTGCACAGGCTGACGCACTGGCTTAGCGTCATTGAAATCGAGGCGTTTGCCGGTAAGGTTTGCGCAATATCGCGCATGCCCCGGTATTTGATCAGTGCAATGTTGCTCGGTGAAGTGACGCTCACTTTGCTCATGAGCGCACCACCATCAAGCCGTCGACTGCAAGCGTGGCGCAAGCCAGGGGGCGCAGACCGGGAGGGTGAGAGGGCGGCTGGGGGCCAAAGACCAACAGGCTCCCCGCCCCGGTGCCGCAGAGTGCTCCGGCACCGGATACCTTCGCGGCGCCCCCCGCGGTTTCAATTTGCCGAACCAGCGCTCGGATAGGGTGCGGTACTACCCCGAGTTGTTCCAACAGGGCTTGATACTCTCGCACACGTGCGTACAACGCTATGCGATCGTAATGGTGCCCCAGCAGCAGCGAAATAAACGCTTCGGTTGTTTGGCGCATACGCAACAGCAGCGGGTTGTGTCGGCCTGTCAGTTTGTGGTGCACGGCGGTGACCACAGTACCCGTACTTTCCTGCGCAGTACCGGTGTCGAAAACCTGCAGGTCTTTTAACGTTTCATTTTTAATGACGAGGGGCGAAAGGCTGTGGCCGCCGCTGGCATCGGGCGTAAACCGCACAACGCCCCCCTGTAAAATAGTTCGATGATCGACACCCGATGGCAGCGCCATGCTGGCGCTGCTCGATCTTGTGCGCCAGGCGTTGAATTTCAGCTTTGTCTGGGATCTGGTCGAGATAGCCGATAATGGCGGCAGGCAGGGCCACGGCCAGGGCGGCCGAACTGCCAAGGCCAGCCCCGATCGGGATGTCGGAGCAGACCGAGAATTTCATCCCTCGGGCATGATCGGGGCCCAGGTACAACAGTGTTTCGCCAATGGCGCACTTGACCAAGTGGTCGTCCTAACAGCCACGCAAGGCAGCAAAGGCCACACTGCCCGGGTGGCGCAGATAACGATGCCAGGCTTTTCGAGCATGCACGGCATATTCCAGCAGTGTCTGAGGCCAATAGCAGCGATGGACGCTCAGGTCAGGCAGGTGCAACTCGATCAAACGGGTGCTTGCGGGCTGGATCAGGACGCGGCAATAGAGGTCTAGGGTTGCAACGACAGCTGGGCAGTGATGTACAACCGCATGCTCGCCCATCAGAATAATCTTGGCCGGGGCCCTGGCCTGCACTTGAGTCGCAGCCATGGGTATCAACGCCCCAGGCGCTGATGGGCCTGTGCCAGATGATGTGCGGCTTGCGCGGCCATAATCGATAGTTCCCCGGCCAGCACCAATGCGCCGAGAATCTCGGCCAGGCGCAGGGTGTCGACGCCAGGGGCTTTGTTACCCGGATGAATGCCCATCAACGCCAGGGCTTCTCGCTGCGTAGACAGGGAGGTGCCGCCCCCTACGGTTGCCAGTGGGGTATCAGGGAGTGATATCGACGCATAAATACCGCCATTTTCGCGGGCTTCGATACAGGTGATACCCATCGAGCTCTCCGCCACATGTGCCACATCCTGCCCTGTGGCGATAAAAAACGCGCAAAGCACATTGGCGTGATGAGCATTGAAGCCGCTGGCTCCGGCCATGATCGAACCCAGCAGGTTTTTCCTGTACTGCACCTCGCACATTGCTTGAGCGTGGGTTTTCAGGGTCTTGGAAAGTATGTCGGCAGTGAGGTAGACCTCGGCAAATATGCGCTTGCCACGGCCATTGAGAAAGTTGATCGCGGCGGGCTTTTTATCGACACAGTAATTGCCCGAGATGCTCAGGCACTGCACACCAGTGGCCGGTACGATCAAGCCGGTGATGGCTCGGTCGCAGGCCAGCGTCGCCATGTTCATGCCCATCGCATCACCACAGCTGAACCGGAAACGTAAATAAACGGTGGTGCCGACGGCAGCCCGGGTAATATCCAGCAGCTTGAGATAACGGCTATCGGCTTCGCATGCCTGTTTGATGAGCTGAAAGTTTGCGCTGATCCAGTCCAGAAACTCCATGGTTTGCTTGATGCCGCTGGTTCGGAATACCGGGGCACGGGTGATACCGATATCTTCCACTCGAACAATGGCGCCTCCCGCTGCACGCAGCGTGCTGCAGCCACGTGCGATGCTGGCAATCAAGGCGCCTTCGGTGGTGGCCAGCGGGGCATACACCGGTTCCTGGGGCGAAATGTGTTGGCCATCCACGAGCAATGGGCCAACAACGCCGAGGGGGATTTGAGTGGCGCCGATAAAGTTTTCACACTTGGCAAGTCGTGGATTGAAGGTGAAGTTTGCGGTGGTTTGCAGTGAGGCATTACTTGACCGCTGCAGGGCTTCGCGTCGTATGTGGGCGGCGTCTTCAAGCGATAACTCCAAGGGCAATTGATGTAGATGGCGCTTGCCGTTCGCCAGTTCATCGATCAAGTGCTCGCGGGTTGTGTTGGTGGAACGTTCCATGGCGCCAGCCTCGGTTAGCAGTAGTACACCGGTCCATGGCGATACTGCTCAAACGGGGCGCAAAGTGGTACTGACAGAAATGACAGAATTCGCTACCGCCTATCGGAACAGGACACTAGCCGATACGATTGACCAATCCGGCGCCACTGCGTAGCCTTGCCCCTTCGAGGTTCTCCAGCCACCAGGCCGGAGCTAAGACGGGAACGCGGTCCAAGCCGCGGCTGCCCCCGCAACTGTAAGTTGTGAACGCTACGACAACGCCACTGCACACACGCGGGAAGGCGTCGCAGCCGCCGCTCCAACGTGATCGGCACACAGCAAGCCAGGAGACCTGCCTCGGACAGATTCTCACTACAACCGGGCGGGGTGATCCGGTGGCGAATGCGACCTCGTGCCTGGCACCGGGGTTCTCGTCCTGCATGCCCGCCATCTGCCAAGGGCATCGAAATGAAAACACTGGCCAAGCTTCCCGTTACCATCGTCACCGGTTTTCTCGGCTCGGGTAAAACCACCCTGCTGCGCCACATGCTCGACAACGCCCAGGGCCGGCGCATCGCCGTGATCGTCAACGAGTTCGGCGAGCTGGGCATCGATGGCGAAATCCTCAAGCAATGCAGCATCGGCTGCACCGAGGAAGAAGCCAACGGCCGCATTTTCGAACTGGCCAATGGCTGCCTGTGCTGCACCGTTCAGGAAGAATTCTTCCCAGTGATGCGCGAGCTGGTCGAGCGCCGTGGCGACCTGGATCACATTCTCATCGAAACGTCGGGCCTGGCCCTGCCCAAGCCCTTGGTGCAAGCCTTCCAGTGGCCGGAAATCCGCAGCGCCTGCACGGTTGATGCGGTCATTACCGTGGTCGACAGCCCGGCTGTTGCCGCCGGCACCTTCGCCGCCTTCCCGGAGCAAGTGGATGCCCAACGCAAGCTCGACCCCAACCTGGACCACGAGTCGCCATTGCACGAACTGTTCGCCGACCAACTGGCCAGCGCCGACCTGGTCATCCTCAACAAGGCCGACCTGATCGACGCCGAAGCGCTTGCCGCCGTGCGCCGCGAAGTGGCAGAAGAGCTGCCGCCGGCGGTCAAGGTCATCGAAGCGGCTAGTGGTCACCTGCCGCTGGAGGTGCTGCTGGGGCTGGGCGCCGAGTCCGAGGCGCACATCGATGCCCGCCGTACCCACCACGATCATCACGAAGGTGATGACCACGACGACCACGACCACGATGCCTTCGATTCGATCTCCATCCAATTGCCGCAAGCCGACGAGAGCCTGCTGCTAGACGCCTTGACCCAATTGGTGGTGCAACACGGCATCCTGCGTATCAAGGGCTTTGCCGCCATTCCTGGCAAACCCATGCGCCTGCTGATCCAGGGCGTGGGCACGCGTTTCGACAAGCACTACGACCGCGCCTGGGGCGCCGATGAAAATCGTGTCTCGCGCTTGGTGCTGATCGGGCAGGAACTGGATGCCGCACTGCTCGAAAGCCAGCTGCGCGCTGCGCTGAACGCCTAAGCCATGCACCTGCTGCGGACCCAGCCCGGCGGCTTCGTGCCGGATGACAGCATTGCCGACCTCGGCCAGACACCGGCCGAGCTGGTGATTCTCTGCAGCGGCGATTCACACCTGGCGCTGCTGGCCGAAACCGCCCAGCAGTTGCCGGAAGATTTCCCCAGCCTGCGCCTGGCCAACCCCATGCAGGTGCAGAACCACGCCTCGGTCGACTTGTATGTCGACCAGGTGCTTCGCCATGCCAAGGTCATCCTGATTTCCCTGCACGGCGGCATCGGTTATTGGCGCTACGGCGTCGAGCAGCTGGTCGAATTGGGCAACCGAGGCGTACAACTGATCCTGGTGCCGGGTGATGATCGCCCGGACCCGGAACTCAGTAGCCTGAGCACCGTGGCTGCCAGCGATGCCGAGCGTATTTGGCACTTCTTGCGTCAGGGCGGCAAAGCCAACGCGCTGAACTTGTACCGTTGTCTGGCCAACCGCTGGCTTGGTCGCGACTACGCCTGGGACGAACCCCAGGCTTTGCCGCGCACCGCTCTCTACCATCCGCGCAAGGCGCAGGTGCAGCTGCAGGATTGGCGTAACGACTGGCTTGCCGAGCAAGCGGTGGTGCCTTTGTTGTTCTATCGCTCGCACTTGCAGGCGGCCAACACGGCATTCGTCGATGCCTTCTGTGAGCGGCTGCAATTGGCCGGCCTGAACCCACTGCCGATCGCGGTCGCCAGCCTCAAGGAGGCCGGTTGCCTGGCTCAGGTCGAGGACTGGCTGGATGAGGTCGGCGCCGAGGTCATCCTCAATACCACAGGCTTTGCCCAGTCCAGCCCTGAAGCGCCGCACCTGCGGCCGTTTCGCCGCAATATTCCGGTTATCCAGGCCATCTGCGCCCAGGACAACCAGCCTGGTTGGGAAGCCAGCGAACAAGGGCTGGGTGCCCGCGACCTGGCCATGCATATTGCCTTGCCAGAGCTCGATGGCCGCATCATCAGCCGCCCGATCAGTTTCAAGGATTTGGCCTGGCGCAGCGAGCGCAGCCAGAGCGATGTGGTTTGCTACCGCCCGCACCTGGAGCGCATGGATTTTGTCGCCGAGCTGGCACGCCGTTGGAGTGAGCTGGGCCGCTTGCCCAATGGGCAGAAGCGAATTGCGCTGGTGTTGGCCAATTACCCGACCCGCGATGGCCGCATCGGCAATGGGGTGGGCCTGGACACCCCGGCGGCAGCATTGAATATGCTGCGTGCCCTGCAGCAACAGGGCTACCCGCTCGCGCCGCTGCCCGAGACGGGCACCGCACTGATCCAGGCCCTGCTGGGCGGCGTCAGCAATGACCTGGACAGTCTCGACCAACGGCCCTGTGGCCAAAGCATGGCGCTTGACGAGTACCTGGCAGCGTTTGCTCGCTTGCCGGTAGCCAACCAGCAGGCCGTGCGCGAGCGTTGGGGCGAGCCTGAAGCCGACCCGATGTTTCGCAGCGGCCGCATGATGGTTGCCGGGTTGCGTTTTGGGTTGACCTTCGTCGGCATTCAGCCGGCGCGCGGTTATCAGGTCGACCCCAGCGCGGTTTATCACGACCCGGACCTGGTTCCGCCCCATGGTTACCTGGCCTTTCATTTTTGGTTGCGGCACTGCTTTGCCGCCGATGCGCTGGTACATGTGGGCAAGCATGGCAATCTGGAATGGTTGCCAGGCAAGGGCGTGGGCCTGTCCGAACAGTGCTGGCCGGATGCATTGCTTGGGCCGATGCCCAACATCTATCCCTTTATTGTCAATGACCCGGGCGAGGGCGCCCAGGCCAAGCGACGGACCCAGGCGGTGATTATCGACCACCTGATGCCGCCGTTGACCCGGGCCGAGACCTACGGCCCGTTGCGCCATCTGGAACTGCTGGCCGACGAGTACTACGAAGCCCAGTTGCTTGACCCGCGCAGGGCGCGGGAGTTGCAGCGCGATATTCTCAAGCTGGTGCGTGAAGCACACATCGACCGCGAACTGCAGCTGGAGGACGGGCTCGACAGTGAGGCCGATGCCGCCATCTGGTTGCCGCGTCTGGACACTTATCTTTGCGACCTGAAGGAGTCACAGATCCGCGACGGCTTGCATGTGTTCGGAGAATCGCCGGTCGGTCGCTTGCGCATCGACACGCTGTTGGCGCTGCTGCGCATTCCGCGTGGCGATGGTCGTGGCGCCCAGTCGAGTTTGATCAGGGCGCTGGCCAAGGCTTTCGCCCTGGGCCTGGACCCGCTCGATTGCGATTTGGGGCAGACCTGGCAGGGCGTACGGCCGGCGTTGTTGCAAGCCCTGGGCAATGAGAGCTGGCGCACCGCAGGAGACACCCGCGAACGTCTGGAAAAATATGCAGCACAGTTGATCGAGCAAACCCTCGAAGGCGTTGCCCGATTGCCGCAAGGCGAAAACTGGGCCGATGTCAGGGCCATCCTTGAGGCGCTGCACGATCATGTCGCGCCGTGCCTGGACAGCTGTGGCCCGGCCGAGATGCAAGGGTTGCTCGATGCCTTGGCCGGCCGCTTCGTACCGGCTGGCCCCAGCGGGGCACCCAGCCGTGGTCGCCTTGACGTGCTGCCTACCGGGCGCAACTTCTATTCGGTGGATGTGCGTAACCTGCCGACTGCCACCGCCTGGCGCATTGGCTTCACCTCGGCCGACCTGATTTTGCAGCGCCATCTGCAGGACCACGGCGATCACCTGCGCCAGTTGGGTTTGTCGGTGTGGGGTACGGCGACCATGCGTACCGGTGGCGATGACATCGCCCAGGCCATGGCCTTGATGGGCGTGCGCCCGGTCTGGGCCACCGGCAGCCAGCGCGTCGACGATTTCGAGATTCTCCCGGTCAGTTTGCTCGACCGCCCACGGGTGGATGTGACGCTGCGGGTATCGGGATTCTTCCGGGATGCCTTCGCCAACCTGATCCGCTTGTTCGATGCGGCGGTGCAGGCCGTGGCTGCCCTCGATGAACCGGATGACTTGAACCCGCTGGCGGCACGGGTGCGCAGCGAGCGTGAACAGTTATTGGCCAGCGGCATGACTGAAGAGCTTGCCCAGCGCCAGGCGGGCTGGCGCATTTTCGGTGCCAAGCCCGGCGCGTATGGCGCGGGTGTACAAAATGCCATCGATGGTCGCCTATGGCAGAGCCGTGACGACCTGGCCGAGGTTTACCTCAATTGGGGCGGTTATGCCTACGGCACAGCCGATGAAGGAACGCCGGCCCGCGAGCACTTCGCCCGTCGCCTGGGCCAGGTGCAGGCAGTTGTGCAGAACCAGGACAACCGCGAGCACGACCTGCTCGACTCCAATGACTACTATCAGTTTCAGGGGGGCATGCTGGCGGCGGCGGAAAGCCTCAGTGGGCGCCCCGCGGCCAGTTATCACGGCGATCACAGCCAACCGGATGTGCCGCGCATTCGTACCCTCAAGGAAGAGCTCAACCGTGTGGTGCGTTCGCGTGCGGTCAACCCGAAGTGGATCGACGGCATCAAGCGTCACGGCTATAAAGGTGCTTTCGAGCTGGCGGCCACGGTCGACAACCTGTTCGCCTTCGATGCCACCACACACCTGATTGACGATCACCACTACGCATTGCTGGCCGATGCTTATGTACTGGATGCCGACACGCGCGCGTTCATCGAACAGCACAACCCCGATGCCTTGCGCGACATCACTGAACGACTGCTCGAAGCCCAGCAACGCGGACTCTGGAACGAGCCTGGCGACTATCGCCAAGCCCTGGAAGACCTGCTGCTGGACAACGAAGAAGAGGCCTGAAAATAGCATGAACGAGATCGCACACTTTCCCTTGTCCGCCGTTGT
The DNA here is from genome assembly GCA_964453495.1 of uncultured Pseudomonas sp. Classification (GTDB taxonomy): domain Bacteria; phylum Pseudomonadota; class Gammaproteobacteria; order Pseudomonadales; family Pseudomonadaceae; genus Aquipseudomonas. The sequence continues at coordinate 21,127 of CAYVPI010000057.1, forward strand.
GGGTGCCGATGAGCTGAAGCTGGCCTTGTGCCTGGCCGCCATCGACCCAAAAATCGGCGGCGTGCTGATCGAGGGGCCGCGCGGCATGGCCAAGAGCACACTGGCCCGTGGCTTGGCCGATTTACTGGCCAGCGGGCAGTTCGTGACCTTGCCGCTGGGTGCGACCGAAGAGCGTTTGGTGGGCACGCTGGATCTGGATGCAGCGCTTGGCCAGGGCCGTGCGCAATTTTCGCCAGGTGTGTTGGCGGCTGCCGATGGTGGCGTGCTGTATGTCGATGAAGTCAATCTTCTGGCTGATCATCTGGTCGATCTGCTATTGGACGTGGCGGCCAGTGGCACCAACCGCATCGAACGCGACGGTATTTCCCACCGCCACAGCGCCCGCTTCATATTGATCGGTACCATGAACCCCGAAGAGGGTGAGTTGCGCCCGCAGTTGCTCGACCGATTCGGCCTCAATGTTGCGTTGAGCGGTCAACCCGAACCCTCGGCCCGTGGCCAGATCATTCGTCGCCGACTGGATTTTGACAGCGATCCGCAGGGTTTTTGCCAGCAATGGGCTGCCGACCAGCAGGCGCTTCGCCGGCGTTGCCAGCAAGCGCGTGACAACCTGGCGGCAATCGCTCTGGATGACCATGCCCTGGCGCAGATTACCGCCCGCTGTTACGCCGCGGGAGTTGATGGGCTGCGCGCCGATCTGGTCTGGCTGCGCGCTGCCAGGGCCCATGCGGCTTGGCGAGGTGCCAGTGCGATTGGCGAAGAAGATATCGACGCGGTTGCCGAATTTGCCTTGCGTCATCGCCGCCGCGACGGGGCGACACCGCCCGCTGCGGCAACCGTGACGCAGCCGCCAGCGAGCGGGGCGCAGGCCTCCTCGGCCGCACAAGGGCAATGGGGCCAGGTGCCGGCCCAACCCCAGGCCACCGCTGCACGCCGTGAAGTACCCGTCTGGCCAAAAAAGCCCTGAGCATCCGCCCCCGCACCACCCAGGGGGCGGATGCCAGACCCCGCTGCGGGCGAATCGATCAAGGCCTGCGCGGGCGCGCCCGGGAAGGTCAGGAAGGTTCGGTCGATTGGTTGGCAACCCTGTTCAAGGGCCGGCCACGGCAGCGCAGCGACCTGCAATGGCGCCAGCGCACCCGTGCCCCCCATCAACTGTGGCTGGTCATCGTCGATGCCTCGGCGTCAACCCGGCGTCATCAGGCCTTGAGCATGGCCAAGGGCTTGCTCACAGAGCTGTTCGACCAGGCTTACCGCAGCCGGGCACGCTTGGCCTTGCTGACGGCCAGTGGCAGCGAGCCCCATTGGCAACGGCACGGCCTGAAAGCGTCGCGGGCATTGCAGCCCTGGCTTGATGTTCTCGGCGCAGGTGGCGGAACGCCATTGCTGGCAGCATTGGCCCAAGCCAACCAATGGTTACAGCAGCGGCAAAAGCGCTACGGTGGCGAGCAACAACGCTGCCTGATCATTACCGATGGGCGTATCAAACAATGGGCGACACTGGTACCGCTCGGCTGCCCGAGTGTACTGGTGGATATCGAAAGAGGGCCAATTCGGTTGGGCAGGGCACGTTTACTTGCACAGGAACTTCAGGCCGATTACCAGCATATTGATAGTCTGGCCCTGTTGTAGCAACGTCAAGGGCGTGGCAAGTTATGAACTATAGAAAGCGCGAAATGATAGTTTTAAGTCTGTTTGCCAGGAGATGGCAAATGGCTAAAAGTTCGCGTGCTAACGATTTCGGCGGCGCCCGATATGGCGCCGCAAAGTGTCCGCTGCAACTATTGAGGCATAGTCCAGGGTTGCAGGGTATAGCCCTTCTGACGCAGTTCTGCGCGCACCTCTTCGATCAGCCCGGCCAATTGGTTCGGGTCCGAATAGATGCTGCTGGGTACTTGTTTACTGCTCAGCTTGGTGCTGGTTTTATCGATCACAGCCAGGCTGAGTTCGCCAGTGCCGGTGGGAGAATCCCAGGCCACACACTGGAAAGGCTCGAAAGCGTGGTCGGCAATCAGCAGTGCTTCGTTGGTACGGAGCGGGGCGTTCATGGGGTCGGTCTCTCTATGTGCCCAAACATGTTTTTCAACCGCTGCGTTAATGCTGCTGTGCGGTTGCTTACTTGTACTGATGTCTCAAGTGGTCATTCAAGTCACACACCTAATCGAAAAAACATGTTTTTTTCTTTGCGTCCGTTGTTGTGACGCAACCTCAGACGTTGAATTAGCAGGAAAAATCCCCAACCCCGCACGCACACATGGCAGTTGCTGACCAACGGTAGTGAGGCATTTCAGGTTCATTGCTACTGTTACAAACGGGCTTGCCAACGTACTGTTTCTAATAACTTTTCCAATAATTGGCGCCAAGGAACGGTCATGCTCGATATAGCACCAACCCGTCGCCTGCTCATCGTCGATCCTTGTGACGACTGTCATCGTCTTCTGCCTGGTTTACGTACCGTAGGCTGGGATGTGGACAGCTGTACGTTGGAGTACGCTGCGGAGCATCCTTGTGATGTCGGGCTGCTGCGCTTGCAGCCCTTTCACCTGGAGCGGCCTGAAGCCGTCAAGGACATGATCAGCCGCAGCGGCACCGAATGGATAGCCGTGCTCAACCAGGAAGTGCTACGCGTGCAGAACGCTGGCGACTTTGTCTGCGAGTGGTTTTTTGACTTCCATACGTTGCCTTTCGACGTCTCGCGGGTGCAGGTGACCCTGGGCCGTGCGTTCGGCATGGCGCGCTTGCGTGGCAAGGGATCGGTCCATGTCGACGAAAACGAGCATGAGTTACTCGGCGACAGCCGGCCGATTCGTGAACTGCGCAAGCTACTGAGCAAGCTGGCCCCCACCGAATCGCCAGTACTGATCCGGGGCGAAAGCGGTACCGGCAAGGAGTTGGTGGCGCGCACATTGCACCGCCAGTCGCAGCGCCATGCCAAGCCTTTCGTGGCGATCAATTGCGGGGCGATCCCCGAACACCTGATTCAGTCCGAACTGTTCGGGCATGAGAAGGGCGCCTTTACCGGTGCCCACCAACGCAAGATCGGGCGCATCGAGGCGGCCCATGGTGGCACTCTGTTCCTGGATGAAATCGGTGATTTGCCACTGGAACTGCAAGCCAATCTGCTGCGCTTTTTGCAGGAGAAACATATCGAGCGCGTCGGCGGTAGCCAACCGATCCCGGTGGATGTTCGGGTACTGGCAGCAACTCACGTTGACCTGGAAGGGGCTATTGCCAAGGGTCGTTTCCGTGAAGACTTGTACTACCGGCTCAATGTCTTGCAGGTACTGACCGCCCCCTTGCGCGAGCGGCACGGTGATCTGTCAATGTTGGCCAACCATTTTTCCCATTTCTACAGCCTGGAAACCGGTCGGCGCCCGCGCAGTTTCAGCGAGGACGCACTGGTTGCCATGGGCAAGCACGACTGGCCCGGCAATGTTCGCGAATTGGCTAACCGGGTACGGCGCGGCCTGGTCCTGGCCGAGGGGCGGCAAATCGAGGCCCAGGACCTGGGTTTGCTCAGCCAGCATACCTTCGCGCCAAGCATGGGCACACTGGAAGACTATAAACACCGGGCTGAGCGTCAGGCATTGTGTGACGTGCTCAACCGTCACAGCGACAACTTGAGCATTGCCGCCAAAGTGCTGGGGATTTCGCGGCCGACCTTCTATCGCTTGTTGCACAAGCATCAGATTCGCTGATCATAGGCCCAGGCGGCAGCTGCTATGACGGGCTATGTATCAACTCCAGGTTTGCCAGCCACCTGAGCCCGCAGAAGCGGGCTTTTTCATGGGCGCAGTGATTAGAAGTAGTAGGGGAATTTCAGGCTGAAGGAGAAGTCCGGCGAGTCGTCGGTCAGGCCGATGGCCAGGTTCGGGACGATCGTCAGGTTGTTGGTCGCGGCCAGGGTCATGCCGATGTTGAAGTTGGCCGAGTTGTAGTCGCTGTTGGAAATCGATTGCCATTCGCCGCCGTCCGGCTTGATCTTGCTCTTGCGGGCGAACTGATCGGTAAACGAAAACGACATACTCATCTTCTCGTTCAAGGCAAACGCAATACCGGCGCCGACCTGCCAGGAATCGCCCAGCTTCACATCCCCTGGAACCTTGGAGTTGATCTGCGGGCTGATATCGCTGAATGAGTCCTCCATGTTGTAGGTATAGGCCAGGCTGCCGAACAACACGGCAGGGTCGAACGTCTTGACCAGCGAGATGCCCGGGGTGATCGCCCAGACGCCGTTGCCGGTAGGGAGATCTTCAGGTACCGACAAGTTGTCGTTATTGGGGTCATTAACCAGTTTGATGCCATAAGGATCATCACCGGTCGGGGCTTTGACACGTAGCGTGAAGACCGCGTCGGGCAGGTTTTCCGACTCATCCAGGAACTTATAGGAAACGCCGAAGTTGACATCGCCAATGGTCGGGTCGCGGGTCACGGTGGCGTCGGAGGTGACAGGGCCTGCCCCCCCGGCGCCGCCAGAGGAATAGGTTGATTCGCGGTAGACCACCGGGACGTTGACATCGAACTGCCAACGTTGTGCCAGGTTGTAGCGCGCTGTCAGGTCCAGCGTCCAGTTGTCTGCCTTGATCCGGTCAAGGTTGATGTTGCCCAGGAATATGGAGTCCAGTGCCAGAAAGCCGTTGAGTACCAGTGCACGGGTATCATAGTGGGTATAGGTCAGGCCGGTTTCGACACTGAATTTGCCGCCGCCGAAAAAGCCGCTGGCTTCATCGTACAGGTTCGATACGCTTTGCGCCGGTTCCGAATCTTCCTTGAGCGATTGCCCATAGGAGCTGCCCGTGGTTCCGGGTGCACCTGCGGCCACCGTCTGGCCGCCCTGAGGCGCTTCGGCAGGGGATTTGGTCAGGCGTTTGGGGGCAGGGGTTGCTGGTGCTGCTTCGACCTGACGAACGCGTTGCTCAAGTACCATCAACGCGTTCTGTTGTGCTTCGTACCGCTGTTTCAGCTCCATGAGTTCTTGTTTTAGTGCTTCGACCTGAGGATCCGTTGCTGCTTGTAGCAATGTGGCCGGGCCCAAGGTACTCAGCAACACGATTGCATTGAACGTAAACGATCGTTGCATGGGTTAGCCGTCCCTTCTGACTACTTTTTGATGAGACTGAGCGTAGATCAGTATCCGAGAGTGCGTAGGCCTTTTAACTGGTCAAGGTTGCCGTTCACCGACCCGGTTGTCGGCAGGTTGTCACGCAGCACGACATTGAGCGACGTGAGGTTGCTGACCTGGTTGCCACCGCCGAGCAAGGTGGTGTTCTGCATCAACCCACCCTGGGCTATACGTTGTGCGGTACTGCCCTGATTGTTGTTGGCCACGATGTTGAGTTGCACACCTGTGCCCGTCGAGGAAACGCTCAGCGAACCGGCACCGTTGGCGCCGACCAGGGTCGAGCCTGCGGCCAGTGCCTGGCCTTGGGGTTGTTGAGTTGCAGGTGCCTGGCTTGCCTCTTTGACGTTGATATCAACGTTGTTGTACGCACTGTTGTTATCGCCGGCGGCGCGCACGACCTGGGTGACGCCTTCGGTGGTGTTGAGGCCGCCACCGCCTGTGACGATGCCGGTACCTTGTGTCTGCGTCGAACCATCACCGCCTTTCCTGTCGATCAGCGACACATAGAACTGTGGCTTGATGGTCGACTGTTGGATCTGCATCGAAGAGGTCGCGCCGATCACATCGCCGTTGGCATTTTGCCAGGTGCTGGTCATGACAATTCCGAAACTGATGATCCGACCGGGCATGACATAGCGGCCACGCAGGTTTGCCAACTCCTGGTCCTTCAGTTCGATGGGTTTGAACGTTTGTGCCTGGCTCGGCAGGCTGGCGGCCAGGCAAATCGCGGCCAGCCAGATTGGAGTCTTCATGGGATGCTCCCGGAGCTTCATGCTCCCTTGTCATTAGAAGAAGTCGCTTTGGATGAAGCCGAAGTCCATCAACTCTGCGTCTTGCACCGGGCTGAAATTGTTGATGCGGCCCTTGGCGGTCAATGGCTGCGGTGGGTCGAGCAAGGCATTGGTCTTGTCGTAACCCTTGCCAATGACGGCGAAGACGATGCCGTTCCAACCTTTGACAAAATCGTCGACGGAGAAGCGTTTATGGCCGAGTACCGGATCTCCGATATACACAAAGCCTTTGTCGACTTTTTGCATGACCACAAAATGTTTGTAGCCACGGATGTCCATGAGGACCACCACCGGGATGCGGATGCTGCTTAAAGTTTCTGGTGCGACACGGTAACCACGGGCACGCATGCCGATACTTTCTACGTAACGCTTCATGTCGAGCATGGAGAAGCCTTGCACGCGGACCTGATCCTGGTCGGCGTGAGCCAGCATGCCCTCGATAATCTGTTCTTCATTCACGTCCAGCCAGTAGGCCTGGCGCAAAATGGTCGCCAGGGCAGCTGCACCGCAACTGAAGTCGGTTTTTTGCGCAACCAGGTCGACAAACTTACGCTCGCGCATACTTTGAATCGGCTTGTAGATCACTGCCCCGCCCGGCAATACGGAAAGTGGCATCTGTGCAGCCTCGCTCACACTGGCCACGCAAAGCAAAAATGCCAAGGCGATAATGCGCATGGTGGGACGCCTTCTGGTTGTGTTGAAAAAGGCCCCCATAAGGGGGCCTCAGGAGACAGCAATTAGAACGACTGGTTGGAGATGGCCAGCGAGTTGCTTTGCTGGTTACCCACACCGGCCGCCACGTTGACGCCCAGGTTGCCACTGCCGCCATTAACCGAACCGCTCAGGGTCGCAGTGTTGGTTACAGGGTTTGCCCAACCGGTTGGGGTCAGCACTTGCCAGGTCACAGTGTTGCTCAACTCAAACGCACTGCTCTCACTGTAGCTCTTAGATACGTCGAGCGATTTTTCGTAGGCTTTATCGCCAGATTTGGAGGACGATTTCTCACCCGATACGGCGAACGAAGATTCGCGAGCCCTGTCAAACGCCGATTCGCGCGATGAGCTGGACGAAGATTCGGACGAAATGTCGAGCGAAGCTTCGCGCGATCTGTCAAACGAAGAGTCGCGGGTTCTGTCGAACGAAGAATCGCGGGTCCTGTCGAACGAAGAATCGCGGGTTCTGTCGAACGAGGAATCGCGGGTTCTGTCGAACGAAGATTCGCGCGATGCGTCGAGCGATGCGGTGAGCGATGCGTCGAACGTATTGCCGTTCACATCCACGTTCGCAGAAGCGGCCAGATCGAGACCCAGGGTATTGCTATTGCTACCGCTCGCATTGCTGGTATTGGTGCCGCTCGCAGAGCTGCTGTTGGTACCGCTCGCAGAGCTGCTGTTGGTACCGCTCGCAGAGCTGCTATTGGTACCGTTCGCAGTGCTGGCAAAATCAACACTCAAGTTGCGGCTGTTTTCAGCGCTCCGGGAACTGCTATTGCTACCGCTCGCAGCACTGCTGCGTTCACCGCTCACAGAGAAGCTCGAGTCAGAGTTTGCAGACCAGCTCGAAGAAGCGCTCTTATCAACGCTCAAATCGGACGATTTATCGAAAGAGGAACTACCGCTGATCGTTTTGGTAAGCGACAGCGTATCCACGGTGTACGTCCGATCGGCACCGTTAACCACCACCAGGCCAGGACCGTTTTGATTGGCAGAGGCGGTGGCTGTAGCGTTACCCAGCGGGGCATTGGAGTTGGCAATTGCCATGGTGTTTTTCTGTTGGTTCAGGTCGCCGCCAG
>CAYVPI010000058.1:0-28401 GCA_964453495.1 uncultured Pseudomonas sp.
CCTATGAGCAGACCCTTCGGTGGCTGGAACGTGGGGGGCTCGAACGCACCAAGGTACCTGGTGCCCTCACCATCCATTCGCATGCCCATGAGCATTGAGCTGTCCAGATTCATTCGCCCATCTGATCAAACGCGTGTGCCAGGTCTGCGCACAGATCTGGCACGTGTTCGAGCTCGATGTGCAGACGAACCAGCCGCCTCTCGTCAGGGAGCGTCTTGACCGTGCGCAGTTGGTGCGAAATGTCTGCTTGCGCAAGATCGGCGGCACGTGGATGGTTACCCATGAGCATCTCTCGGTGCCCATCAACATGGAGACCTACCAAGCGGCGCTCGACCTCAAGCCATAGCGTTCTACGGCAAAGTCGATCATCGCGCTCATCGCGCCTGTGGTTCCTTTGAAGTGATCCACAGGCGCCCGAACATTGGGGCACTGCTCAGTTGACGGGCGTTGCCATGGGGAAGCGCCAGCTACCGTCCAGCAGCTCGGCGCCAGGCTTGTACAGGCGCACCATGTAGTTCCATCCAGGCATGATGGGCAGGCAATTGACCGACTGGTCGGTGCAATCGCCAAACTGCACCTGGACACTTCCATCTGCGTCGCGGCTGGAAGTAATGCTGTTCACCGCATAGGCGCCCTGCCGGTTGCGCTCGAAGTACCCCGCTGCGTTGTAGACGCTGACGGACCAGAAGGCGTCCACCGGCACATCCTTGATCCGCAGGCGGTAAGGCGTGTTGCCGTCGTTGCGCTCGGGGCTGACGTTCAAATACAGCGCATCGCGCTCGGGATTGCCGCCCCAGGCCGCGGCACTGCCGATGAGATGGCGAATGGGGTCGACCGTTTTCGCGCTGCCGTACATGCCGCGCGAATCCGGCAACGATGCGCCTAGGGCCAGCAACGCCTTGCGTGTGCTTTCCAGGGTTGCCTGGTCCCAATTGGACTGTACATAACGGCCCGGCCCACCGACCTGGCTGACCTGTACCCTGCCCTGCAAGGCCCGGGCTTGTTCCAGGTCTTGTGGATTGCGCGGGTCCACCAGTATCCGGATGCCGACCAGCACGTAACGGCTGCCGACCTGCTCCCGGCTATAGGTGTAGATTCCTGCGCCGTACTGCACACCCGGGGTGTATTGCTCCTCGCTGATCGCGATCATCGAGAGGTAGCGGTTTCCGGCATCGGGCAGCGTAATGCTCACAGGTCCCGCGTCCAGGTCGAACACCGCAGAGGAATACAAGGTGTCGCGGTTGGGGCGGATGACGAACTGGCTTTGCACCGGCACAAGATCTGCGTTGTGCACGAACGTGCCGAAGCCGCCGCGCTCTACCGTACGGCTGAAGAACTTGTGCGACTCGGCACGGGAAAAGTTATCGACGTTCACCAGGGTCGCCTTCGGCTCATCCGCCCATGCAAAGGGCAAGGCGACCAGCCATAGCACAGCCCAGCGCACCAGCATTTTATTGAGCATACGCTTGACTCCCCTGGGTTTGCGCCACCTGCCTGACCGGCAACAGCGCGGGCTTGCGCCACTTGCCTTCCAGTGCGTCAACCTTCGGCCAGAACAACCGCAACGCCATCACGAAAGGGCCTTTGGGCGCAGGAAGCCAGTTGGATTCCTTGTCCTTGCCAGGAGGCTCGTTCTGGATGTACAAGGTCACGCCGCCGTCCGGGTCACGCTTGAGAGCGGGCAACATCGGCGAGTTGATCAGGTAGCGATCCAAAGGATTGGGCACTAGCATGCGCGACGGTAGCTCGTACATTGTCAGCGACCAGAAGGCATTGACCGGCGGCAATTGGCCCGGTGCGAAGCGCAGACTGTAAGCATTGCCGGCGCCGGTGAGCCGTTGGCCATTGGCATCCTGGTAATAGACCGGATAGATGGCCTCCTCCCTGGAATTGCCGTAAATGCCGGCTACCGCCGCACGCATGCGGTACTGGTAATTGTTCTTCAAGGATTCGCGGTTCCCGGTCAGGTCGGCACTGGTGACCTTGCCCGTGGCTCCCAGCTGTTCCAGTGCCGCGTCGGCTTTCCAGGCGTCGGTCATACCCGCAGCGATGGCCTCGCGCATTTCCGGCGCCAGGGCCTGGGCATCGAAATCATGGCCTGGGCCGACCCCCAGGCGTGCGAAACGCTCCATCAGCTGGCGCTCGGAGGGATGTGTGGGAGACAAGCTCAACACGAAATTGAGGATGCGAAAGAATTCCAGCGACGTACGTTCTTCAGCGACCGTCAGTGGTTTCACAAAATCCGGAGCCGGAGGGGCCGCTGGTGTGCGCTTGCCCAGGTAGGCGGACAGCGGTTGCACCTTATACCCCGCCTGGATCTTGCGGACATTGCCGATGTCATCAGGGGACAGCAGTTGGGTCCGGTAGAAGACGAAGGCGAACTGGGTTTCCGAACGGAACACCCCCTTGATGCCCGCTGGCACCTCGCCTTTCCAATCCGGCCCGGCCAGCAGGTAGTCGCCCGCTTCGTTGCCCGTGGTACGGCTGCCGACATAGGCGAAGTTGTGGGTATAGGCATCGATGAACTGGGCCGTGTAGTAACGCCCAGGCGCGACGCCAGGCATGCTCAGCACCAGAGGTTCGGCGCGCAGGTCGGCGCCCAGTTGCGAGTAAGGCGTATCGGAGTTGGGCGTCTGGATGGCCCTGTCGTTGGCGGTGAATACCCGTGCCTCGTTGTGGATACGGTTCCAGGGCGCCTTGTATTCGGGGTGGCTGGCATCGACGAAGAAGGTGTACTGGATTCTGTAGTGGTCGACCAGGGGGAAGCCGTAGACATAGGCCTCCTTGGCAATGGCGCGGGCCTCGACCGGCGTCAGGGGCTGCGCCTGGGCCAGGTTCAGCTGAGCGAGCAAAGCGAGGAACGCCGTCATCAGGGCTCGCCTGATGTTGTTCTTGTTTTTGTTCATGGGGGATCTCCTTGTCGCGAGGCGATGAGGCTGCCTCGGGTTTTCACTCGATCACCTGCGCCAGGCCGCCATTGGATGGCCTGGTGCAGGCGTTGGGCGTCAGACGTTACCGAGGCCGCCACCGCAGACCAGCACCTGGCCGGACACATAGTCCGATTCCGGGATGCAGAACAGGTAGACGGCGCCGGCTGCCTCCTCGGTGTTACCCGGACGGCCCAAAGGAATCAGGGACTTGGACTGCTCGACGATCGCCGGACTGATGCCGACCTTGATCTCGCGGCCTTCGATGTTGATGAAGTTCGGATCGCCTTCCACCGGTTGTGTCTGGCGGGTTTCGATGTGGCCGAAGGCAACGGCATTGACGTTGACCTTCATACGGCCCCACTCCTTGGCCAGGCATTTGGTCATGCCGAGCACGCCGGCCTTGGCGCTGGAATAGTTAACCTGGCCCGGGTTGCCGCTGGCGGAAACCGAGGACACGTTCACCACTTTACGGTTGACGACCCGGCCCTCGGCGGCCTCTTTCTTGGCCATCGCGCTGATGATCGGTTGGGCAGCCCGCAGGATGCGGAACGGCGCGGTGATATGGCAGTCGAGGATGGCGTACCACTGCTCGTCGCTCATCTTCTGGATCACATTGTCCCAGGTGTAGCCGGCGTTGTTGACGATGATGTCGATGCCGCCAAAGTTGTCGACCGCAGTCTTGACGAAGCGGTCGGCGAAATCGACCGCCGTGACACTGCCCACGCAAGCGACGGCTTCACCCCCGGCGTTGCGAATCTCGGCGACCACTTCTTCAGCGGGTGCCGCATCCAGGTCGTTGACCACCACGCGCGCACCGTCAGCGGCCAGTTTCAGCGCCACGCTGCGTCCGATGCCACGGCCGGATCCTGTGACCAGCGCGACCTTACCTTCGAGTTTTTTCATGGTGTGTTCCTTGTTCTTATGGGGGTTCAGGTGAGGGCCACGACGGCTTCGCCAATGAGTTTTTCTTCGCCGTATTGATTGGCGCAGCGGATCGCCAGGCACACACGCCCTTCCCCGCCGGCCTCGAACTTCTCGATGACCCTGGCGCTGCACGTGGGGACATGGCCCAGTTGGGTAATACCGGTGAAGCGCACCGAGAGGCTGCGAATCTGCGTTTGCGCTACCCAGGCCGTGAGCATGCGGCCCAGGTAAGCCACCGAGAGCATACCGTGGGCGAAAACATCGGGTTGCCGGGCCTTGCGGGCGAAATCAAGATCGATATGAACCTGGTTGTGGTCGCCTGAAGCGCCTGCATACAGGGCCAGGGTGGTGCGATTGACCGCAGTCAGGACAAGCGCAGGCAGCTCGTCGCCGATCTGCACGTCGCTGAATCTGGAAACGTTCATCCCGGCTACCTCAGCGTTGTACAAGGGAGCAACGGATATCGGCGATATGCCGTCCGTCTTGATTGGTGACCCGGGTTTGCTGGACGACAAAGACCAGCGCTCCGCTCTTCTTCTCGTAGACATCTATGACCCGGGTATCGAACGTCAGCACATCGCCGGCGAAAGCCATGCCGTGATAGTCGAAGCCCTGCTCGGCATGCAGGATTCGGCCGAGGTCGAAACCGAGGATGTGCTGGACGATATGATCGCTATCGCGCCCCTCGGCCTCCAGGCACATCAGGAAGCTGGGAGGCACCGGGAGCGACGGATAGCCGGCCGCCAGGGCGACGGCTTCGTCGGTGTACACCGGGTCGGTCTCGCCAATGGCCTTGGCGAAAAAACGCAGGCGGCCTTTTTCCACTGCGCAGGTGGTCACTCCCAGGGAGCGGCCGATGAGGCTCTTGTCTGCCATGTCATGGCGTCCTGTCAGTTAAGGGAAGTGCGCGCCCCAGAGAGGCGCGCTAACGCTTCAGCCGCGGCCGAAGAGGGTCACGATGCCGGCGCCGCCCAGGCCAAGGTTGTGTTGCAGGGCGTGGTGAAGGCCCTCGACCTGGCGCTTGTCGGCGGTGCCACGCAGTTGATGGGTGAGCTCGTAGCACTGCGCCAGGCCCGTGGCACCCAACGGATGGCCCTTGGAAAGCAGGCCGCCGGACGAGTTGACCACCACTTGGCCGCCATAGGTGTTGTCGCCATCCATCACGAACTGCTCGGCTCCGCCTTCCGGGCAGAAACCCAGACCTTCGTAGGTCAGCAATTCGTTGTGGGCGAAGCAGTCGTGCAGCTCGCAGATGCGAATGTCTTCCGGGCCGACACCAGCCTTCTCATAGACTTCCCAGGCGGCCTGGCGAGTCATGCCGACACCCACGATGCTGATCAGCGATGGCGGATCAAAGGCTTCCGGTTTATCGGTCACCAGGGCTTGGGCCAGGATGCACACGTCGGTGCGCAGACCGTGCTGTTTGGCAAAACGCTCGGAAACCACGATCGTCGCTGCGCCACCACAGGTCGGCGGGCACGCCATCAGGCGCGTCATCACGCCAGGGAAGATCACCTGGTCAGCCATGACTTCTTCTGTGGTCACCACCTTCTTGAACACCGACAGCGGATTGTTCACGGCGTGACGGCTGGCCTTGGCGCGGATCGCCGCGAAGGTCTCCATTTTCGTGCCGTATTTCTCCATGTGCTCCTTGCCGGCGCCGCCGAAGAATTTGAGCGCGTCGGGCATCTGGCGGCCTTCGGGGAAGATCTCATCGGCTACTTCCTGCCCCTTGCCATAGGTGATCGGACGGTCGAGCCAGTGGGACTTCAGCGCACCCGGTTGCATCTGCTCGAAACCAAATGCCAGGGCGCAATCCACCGCGCCGCTCTCCACGGCCTGCCGTGCCAGGTAAAGCGCGGTGGAGCCACTGCCACAGTTGTTGTTGACGTTGATCACCGGGATGCCGGTCAGGCCCACCTCATAAAGGGCCGACTGGCCGCTGGTGGAGTCGCCATAGACATAACCGGCATAGGCCTGCTGGACCTTGCGGTAGTCCAGCCCCGCGTCCTGCAGGGCCAGGCGTATGGCCTGGGCGCCCATCTCGATGTAGGTACCGCTCTGGCCAGGCTTGGCAAACGGAATCATGCCGACACCGGCTACATACACTCTCTGCGACATCACTTTCTCCAAGGTCAATTGACAAGGTCGGTGCCGCTCGCCTCGGTCTGATGGCGATCACGGCAACGCTTGGCAAGATAGTTGCGCAGCGACGGGAACCCATCCCCCCCCTGATCGAGGGGGCACCTGTTCAGATGTGCAGGGGGGGTGAACGCAGTGAGCACGGGTGGGCACACCCCCCCCTGTTTTGAGGGGGAAGGCAGGAAGACGTCGGCGATAGCGTGTGCTCGCGGTTCAGAACAACAAGAAAGACACGACAGAGGAACCAACACGTGCCCGACACAAGACATTCAACCTCTTTAAATCAATCGGCAGCGGCCAGCGCCCTTGGCGCGACGCTGTTTCGCCCCCATCTGCTCGCTGTGGCCGTCGCGCTTGGCACCTGTGCCAATGCGCAAGCCATCAGCTTCCAACTGGGCGAAATCGAAGGCCAGTTCGATTCATCACTTTCCGTCGGCGCCAGCTGGGCAGTTCGTGGCCCGGACCCTGAGTTCATCAATGCCGCCAACACCCTGGGCCTGCGCGGCGAATCGGCCACCCGGACCGCCGACGACAACCGACAGAACTTCAAGAAGGGCGAAACGTTCTCGAAAATCTTCAAGGGTGTGCATGACCTGGAGCTCAAGTACGGCGACAGCGGCGTGTTCGTCCGTGGCAAGTATTGGTATGACTTCGAGCTCAAGGATGAGCATCGCCTGTTCTACGACATCGATGACAGCGGCCGCGACGACCTGGCCAAATCCTCCGGTGCCGAGTTCCTCGACGCTTTCGTCTACCACAACTACAACCTGGGCGATCTGGCCGGCAACGTACGCCTGGGCAAGCAGGTCGTGAGCTGGGGTGAGAGTACGTTCATCGGCAACTCCATCAACAGCATCAACCCCATCGACGTCGCCGCCCTGCGCCGCCCGGGAGCCGAGGTGAAGGAAGGCCTGATCCCGGTGAACATGTTCTACCTGTCCCAGGGCCTGGCTGAAAACCTCACCGCCGAAGCCTTCTACCAGTTGCAGTGGGACAACTCGGTGGTGGACAACTGCGGGACCTTTTTCGGTTCCGATCCACTGCCCCAAGGCTGTAACGACCGCCTGGTATTCGCAGGGCCCGACCTCGCGCCCGGCATCGCCCGCAATACCGCCACTGCCGCACAGATCCTGACCGGCGCCGTAGTCGATGACGTCTACATGCCGCGCCTCAAAGACAATGACCCGCGCGACAGCGGCCAGTATGGTGTGGCCCTGCGCTGGTTCGTGCCCGAGCTGAACGATACCGAGTTCGGCTTCTATGCAATGAACTACCACAGCCGCAACCCTTACTTGAGCTTCAAGCAAACCACCGTCGCCCCCGTCACCGGGGCGCAGCTGGCCGCCCTGCCCGCCGCTGCCCGCCAGATCGCGGCGGTGCAGAACCAGTTCGACCGCGTGCGTGCGGCACGCTACTTCGTGGACTACCCAGAGGACATTCGTCTCTATGGCCTGAGCTTCCAGACGACCCTGGGCGCCACAGCCCTGGGCGGTGAGTTGAGTTATCGCCCCAACATGCCGCTGCAGATCAATACCGCAGACCTGAACCTGGCGGCAATCCAATCCACCGACACCGACTTTCGCACCCAGACCTCGCCGGTGTTCACCAGCGGCGAGACGGCGCTCCAGCTCGGCGGGGACCTGCCCGGCTACAAGCGGATGCCGGTGATGCAGGCCCAGCTCACGGCAACCCAGTTCTTCGACCAGGTTTTGGGGGCCAGCCGCCTGACCCTGGTGGGTGAAGTCGGCTACAACCGTATAAACGGGCTTGGCGAGGCCAACGGTACCGATATTCGCTTCGGTCGCAGCCCGGTTTTTGGCGCCGGACAATTCCCTGGCGCTCAGAACACCACTGTCTGCGCCACCGCCACCAACCCGCAAAAGGAATGCAACAGTCACGGCTTCTACACCACCGATTCCTGGGGCTATCGCGCACGCGCCAAACTGGATTACCCGAACCTGATCGCTGGCATCAATCTCTCTCCCAACCTGGCGTGGTCCCATGACGTGGACGGCTGGGGTCCGAACTTCGAGGAAGGCGCCAAAGCTGTCAGCGTCGGCCTGGATGCCGATTACCTGAACACCTACACCGCCAGCCTCAATTACACCGATTTTTTTGGCGGCGAATTCAGCACCACCACTGATCGCGACTTTGTCTCGCTCAGCTTCGGCGTCAATTTCTGAGCCGTCACCGGCAGAGGGTAAATCCATGAAAGCAAGCATGATCATTAAGACCGGTGCCTTGGCACTGTCGTTGCTGGCCACAAGTGTCATGGCAGCCGTCTCGGAGCAGGAAGCTTCGCAATTGGGTACCACACTGACGCCATTGGGCGCGCAGAAAAGCGGCAACGCCGACGGCAGCATCCCGGCCTGGGACGGCGGCTTGAAGCCAGGTGCAGCGCCGGTGGACAGCAAGGATTTCCTCGGCGATCCGTTCAAGAATGAAAAGCCGCTGTTGACCATCACTGCCGCCAACGCCGAGCAGTACAAGGACAAGCTGACCCCAGGCCAGATGGCGATGTTCAAGCGCTACCCCGACACCTATCGGATTCCGGTGTACCCCAGCCACCGTACCGCCTGGGCACCACCGAAGGTCTACGACGCCGCGAAAAAAAGCGCGGTGAACGTGGAATTGGTCAGCGACGGCAATGGCCTGGCCAACTTTTCCGATACGCGCTACTACGCCTTCCCGATCCCGAACAGCGGTGTCGAGGTGTACTGGAACCACGTGACCCGCTACCGCGGCGAAAACGTCCAGCGATGGGCGGTACAGGCCGTGCCTCAGGTCGATGGTGCCTACACCATCGTCGAAACCAACGACCAGAACAGTTTCCCGCAGTACACCGATGGCGTGGACCTCGAGGCCGCGAAGAACATTCTGTACTATTACATCTTCTCGGTGACCGCCCCGGCACGCCTGGCCGGCAATGTTTCCCTGGCCCATGAGACCATCGACCAGGTAAAGGATCCCCGCAAGGCCTGGGCCTACAACGCCGGCCAGCGCCGCGTGCGCCGCGCACCACAGCTGGCCTACGACTCACCCGGCCTGGCCGCCGATGGCATGCGCACCTCCGACAACGCCGATATGATGAATGGCTCGCCGGACCGCTACGACTGGAAGCTTATTGGCAAGAAAGAGATCTACATTCCCTATAACAACTACCGCCTGCAGTCGCCGAGCATTAAATACGCTGACATCATCAAGCCCGGCCACATCAACCAGGACCTCACCCGCTATGAGCTGCACCGTGTCTGGCACGTGCAGGCCACCCTCAAACCCGGTGCGCGGCACATTTATGCCAAGCGCGACATGTACTTCGACGAGGACACCTGGGTATTGGCGGAAGTCGATCACTACGACGGTCGTGGCCAGCTGTGGCGCGTGGGTGAGAACTACACCTACACCAACTACGAAAAAGGCTTGAATGCCCCGGCTGCGCAGGGTTTTTACGACGTGATCGCCGGGCGCTACATCGTCGCGGCCATGAGTAACGAGTCGAAAATCGCCCCCCAGTACGGTGCCAGGGCCAAGATGTCTGATTTCACCCCGGCAGCCTTGCGTAACGCCGGCATCCGCTGATGCTTTAAATCCGCAACACAACAACGCCCCGAATTCGGGGCGTTGTTGTATCGCAGACAAATCCCTTGTGGACGATTCTATGGCGCCTGCCAAGGCCTCATCGCTGCGGTGCGGCGAGCCGGCTTGCCGGCTATGGGATCACCGCTCTGTCAGGTGTTATGTAAGCGGCCCCGGTCGCGAAGGCCTGCACAGCAGGCCCATCGGTTGGGGGCCGCTACGCGACCCTTCGCGGCTAGAGCCGCTCCCACAACTGACCCAGCAAGTAGCGTTGGTCAGCAGTCAGAACGCCCCGGAATCGAGGGGTTTCCATTCACCTGCCTACAAAAAAAAGGCCTGTGCGCAATCCGGACAGGCCTTGTGACGTCTTGCTCTACCTATTCGAAGATTACCTTGCGACCGTTCTCGATCAAAGCTTCAAACGAGCCCTGATAGCGCGACTCAATCGGGCTACGGCGGATCTTCAGGGTCGGTGTGAGCAGGCCGTTGGCGATGCTCCAGGGCTCACTGACGATCACCAGGCAAGCCAGTTGCTCATGCGGTTCTAACTGGGCATTGACTTGGGCGAGGAATACTTCGAGCTCGGTGGCGACCGTATCGCGCCCCTCGGCGGTGGACAGGGCGGTACGCGTGTGCGCAAACACATTGATCAATGCCAGAGGCTGCGGCAGGCCGACCCCGGTGACGCAGGACGCCTCGATGCGCGGATGATTGCCGAGCCTGGCCTCGATGGGCACCGGCGCGACGTACTTGCCCTTGGCGGTCTTGAACAGCTCCTTGACCCGCCCGGTGATGCGCAGACGCCCCCGCTCGTCCAGCTCACCACGGTCGCCTGTGCGCAACAGGCCATCCTCGGTGTAACTCTCTGCGGTCAGCTGCGGCTCCTTGTAATAGCCGATCATCTGCGCGGGACTTTTCACCAGGATCTCGTTGTCGTCGCCAATGCGGCATGCCACTCCGGGAATGGCAGCGCCAACGTAACCTACGCGCACCTGTCCCGGTAGGCTGAAGTGGGAGGTGCCGAAGTTCTCCGACATGCCATAGCCTTCAAGCAGTTCCAGACCCAGCTGGCGGTACCACTCCATTACCTTCACTGGCAGCGGCGCCGACCCGGACAGGCCGGTATGCACTTGGTCAAGGCCGAGGGCGGAGAGGATTTGCGCCTTCATTAGCTCACCCTCCACCGGATCGGCGAAGGTGGTGTCCTGGATGGCTGGCGGTATGCGTTCGCTGATGCTCTGGTAGAACTTGCCCCACAGCCGTGGCATGGACAGGAAGATAGTCGGCCGCGCGCGGCGCAGATCCTCGCTGAAGGTGTCCAACCCGAGGTTGAAAAACACTCGGCAGCCACTGAACAGCGACACCGCTTCCACGACTGCGCGCTCGGCGGTATGTGCCAGGGGCAGATAGGACAGCAGACGGTCGCGGGAACTGGTGCCACGACCGCCGTCATACATGCAGCCGGTCACGGCCGGCGCGTTGTACATACTGCCGAAGCTGTGCATGACGCCCTTGGGGTTACCGGTACTGCCGGAGGTGTAAATGATCGTGGCGAGTTCGCAAGGCTCTGGCAGTACCACTTCAACCAGCGCAGCGGTCGCGGCCACGATTCGTTCCCAGGCATCGCCTTCACTGCAAGCAGACATGGGCAGATCAATCAGCGGCAGCCCTGCTGGAACGCCGGCACGCACGGCATTCCAGCCAGCGGCATCGCCATCCAGGCGACCGACAAAAATCAACCGCACCTCGGCGTGTTCGAGTACATACGTCACTGTGTCGACATTGGCAGTGGAGTACAGCGGCACGCTGACGTGGCCGGCCATCCAGATCGCCACATCGGCGATGATCCAGTGGGCGGTGTTCTTGCCGAAAATGCCAATGGACGATTTCGGCGGCAGCTTGAGGGCTTGTAGATGAGCCGCCATGCGGCGGGCCTGATCGCCGACCTCGCGCCAGCTGTAGTCAACAACGCTGCCGTCGAGCTGGGGCTGGGTCAGGTAGGTCGAGTCCGGCGTGCTGCTCTCCCAATGGAGAAAACGGTGCAACAGCGTAGGGTGCTCATTGTTCTTATTCATAGCAGGTCCTGCATCAAGAAGGGGGTTGCACCGATTTTTAATGTTCTGTTTGCGGCGGGAAGACTGCGCCGCTTCAATCGCGCCGGTACAGGCTGAGTGTCACTGTACCGTCGGCGCTAATCTGGTGTTGCAAGGCGATTCGCGCACCGGCTACCTGGCGCGCCCCGGCACTGCCACGCAGGTGGTGCACCAGCTCGATGCTTTGCGCAAGGCTGCTGGCCTCCGCGGCTTGGCCCAACGACAGTAAGCCCCCCGAGGGATTGACGACCAGATTGCCGCCATCAGTGTTATCGCCATCCTCGACGAGCTTCTCGGCGCTGCCCTCGGGACACAGGCCCAAGGCCTCGTATAACAGGAGCTCGCTCAGTGTGCTGCTGTCGTGAAGCTCACAAACCCCCACCTCCTCCGGCCCCATGCCGGCCTGCTCGTACAGGTCCCGGGCGGCGGCGACGCTCACGTCATAGCCGACGGCGGCGAACGGCCCGAGGTTCTGGCCCACCAGCAGGGTCGGCGACACGTGGGCCTGGGCGATGATACTCACCGCCGGGGCAGTGTGATGACGCCGGGCATACTCGGCGCAGCACAATACTATCGCAGCGACACCGGCGGTGGGCCAGGCCAATTGCGGCTGGGTAAGGTAATCGACGATCGGGTTTGCATCCAGGACATCATCCAGGGTCAGCGGATCCCTGAATGCAGCCAACGGATTGTGCGCGGCATGCCGCCGCGCCTTGATGGCCAGCATGGCAAGGGTCTCGCGGCGAAACTGAAAGCGAGACATGTATTCATACGCCGCCGCGCCGAGGTGCTCGAGGCTGGGCATGAGCTGCGACAACGGGACCGGGGCAGCTTGCAGGCCCAGCACGAGCGCGCATTCGACCTGCCCCTGTCGGATCGCATGGCAGGCTTCGTACAACAAGCCGCTACTGCCCTCTTCGCCCTGTAAGGTGCGAATCGACAGGTGGCTCAGCCCAGCCCGCTCAAGAGCACGCTGCAGGGACCCATTGTCCGACAGGCCCGAAGCGACGAACAGCGTGACGATGTCCCCGGTACCAAGCCCGGCATCGGCCAAAGCCTGCCGGACGATACCTACCGCCAAGTCGCTCGGGCTGGGCCCGACCGCAACCGTGCTGAAAGGGGACATGCCTACGCCAATCACATTGACGCAACGTTGCATAACGCTCTCCTGAAAAATAGAAAAGCTGCCGCCTCCGGTCATGGAAGCGGCAGTTGGCCTTGGGATCAGGCCGGGACGTGTTCGAAGATCTCCACCGAACCGCCCTTGAGCACCACCACATCGCGCTCAACAGCACGGGTTTCGAAAACCACGCGGGTCGGGGATTCTCGCCACATGCGGGTCTCCAGGGTGTCGCCAGGCATCACGATGGCGGCGAAGCGCACACGGATGCTCTTGAACAGACGCGAATCGTTGTTGCAGAACGCCTTGATGACATGGCGACCGGCGTAACCGAACGTGCACAGGCCGTGGAGAAAAGGCTTCTCGTAGCCGGCCTTCTGCGCGTAGTCGGGGTCGACATGCATCGGGTTCCAGTCACCGCATAGGCGATACAGCAGCGCCTGGTTGATGTCGGTCTGCTCGGCGATCACCGCGTCCGGTGCGCGTTCCGGCAGGCTTTCGGCCGCCGCGCTGGGCACCCGCTGCAGGCCGGCACCGGGCACGCCCACGTAGAAGCTGGTGAACTCGTTGTAGTACAGGGGAGTGCCCTGTTCGTCGGTGGTATGGATCTCCAGCACGCTGACCGAGCTCTTTCCCTTGTCCAGTGCCTGCTTGAGCCGCATGGTGTGCAAAAGCTTGGCTTTAGGCGGCAGCGGACGGTACATTTCGGTGTATTGCTCACCGTGCAGGCCCTTGGCGAACGGCAGCTCCAGGCCCTCGAGGGTCGGTTTGCCAGCCAGGATTGCCTTGAGGAATACCTGGGTTGCCGGCAGTACCGCCATCGTCGGCAACACACGGAATTCCTCGCCCTTGAACTCGTTGATGTAGAGCAGTTCAGTACGGTCCAGCGGGTCCTTGGCGGCGCCCACGGCCAGGGCGTAGAGGGCAGCGTCGGTCTGGGTGTACTCGGTTTCAAGCGTGGCCACAGCATTGGCAGCCACTTCCATGTCCACGTACTCGTTACCGCCAATTGCACGTGATTCCATGCGTTCGAACAGCTCTTTGAAGCCTTCGCCGCCGTTGCTGTGATGCACGCTGAGCTCATCAAATTGGCTGATGCGTTCCCAGTTAGCACGAACCAGTTCCGGGGTCAGGCCATCGGTGTGCAGGAAGCGGCCTTGGGAACGCTCCCAGCGGTACTTGGCGTGGAAACCGCCGCCCACTTCGAACAGGCCACCGGTGTCCTGGCACTCCTCGCTGCATAACCAGCCCACCAGCGGCGCGACGTCTTCCACCTTGAGCTTGGCATGCAGCGCCTCGGGGAAAATGCCGCTGGCGATCACCATGCGCGAGGCGGCGATCGGGGCGATGGTATTGACGCGGATGTTCTTGCTCACGCCTTCAATGGCCAGGGAGTTGGCGAAGCCGATCAGGCCGGATTTGGCAGTGGAATAGTTGCACTGCCCGAAGTTACCGAAGATACCGGCGCCGGAAGCGGTCATGACAATGCGGCCATAGCCCTTGTCGCGCATGATTGGCCAGGCGGCGTGGGTCAGGCGGAAAGCGCCCTTGACGTGCACGTCCTGGATCAGGTCCCACTGTTCCTCGGTCATCTTGTGGAAGGAACTGTCACGCAGGACGCCGGCGTTGTTGATCAGGATATCGAGGGTGCCGAAAGCCTCCAGCGCGGTGGCCACGATCTTCTCGCCCTCGGTCACCGAATGGTAGTCGGCCACCGCCTCGCCGCCCAGCGCACGGATTTGGGCGACCACGGCGTCGGCGGCGGCGCTGGAGCTGCCCAGGCCTTCGGTGGTCACACCCAAGTCGTTGACCACGACCTTGGCGCCTCGGGAGCCGAGCAGCAGGGCGTGGGCGCGGCCCAGGCCGTTGCCTGCGCCAGTGACAATTGCAACTTTGCCGTCGAATCGAATTTCTTGAGACACGTTGACTCTCCTCTCCTGAAGAGGTGATGGAAGGTGCGCCGCAAGACAGTTGCGGACGCAGGTTGGCTGAAGACCGGCCTCACAGCGTGCGGGCGATGATCTCTTTCATGATTTCGTTGGTGCCGCCCCAGATACGATTGCCCCGGGTATCCAGATACAGTCGCGCGATCGGGTATTCGGTCATGTAGCCGTTGCCTCCATGCAATTGCAGGCAGGCGTCGACCACGCGACTGCTGAGCTCGGCCGTCCAGTACTTGGCCACCGCGGCGGCTTCGGCGGTCAGCTCGTTGCGCACCAGCAGCTCCATGCAACTGTCGACCCAGGAACGGCCGATCTGCACCTCAGACTTGAGCTGAGCCAGGATGAAACGGGAGTTCTGGAAGTCCAGCACCGGCTGGCCGAAGACGATGCGGGTACGGGTGTATTCGATGGTCTGTTCCAGGGCCGATTCGGCCTGGGCCTGGAAACCCACTGCGCCGATCATGCGCTCCCAGGCCAGGTCGTCCATGAGTTGGAAAAAGCCCTGCCCTTGCACACCGCCGAGCACGTTCTCGACCGGCACACGGCAGTCGTCGAAAAACAACATGCTGGTATCCTGGGCATGCAGCCCTATCTTCTCCAGCGGCTGGGAGCGGGTGAAGCCTTCGCGCTCCTTTTCGACGATGATCAGGGAAATGTCCGAAGCGCTGCCGCTGTTGCCGGTCTTGCACACGATCACCGCCAGGTCGCAGGAAGCGCCATTGGAAATGAAGGTCTTGGAACCGTTGATAACGAACTCGTCGCCCTCGCGCACGGCACGGGTACGCACCGCCTGAAGGTCGGAACCGGTATTGGGTTCGGTCATTGCAATGGAGCCCACCGCCTCGCCGGAAACCATCTTCGGCAGCCAGGTCTGCTTCTGCAACTCAGTGCCATGGTTGAGTATGTAGTACGCCACCAACCCATGTACGCCGAAGCCGATCAGGCCGGTGGCGCCCACGCGCATGAATTCCTCGCCCATGACCATGTCGAACAGCCGGTCGGCACCCGGGCCGCCGTACTCCTCTGGCATTGAAGGCAGCAGCATCCCCAGCTCGCCGGCTTTGCGCCAGACGTCGCGGGGCACCCGCTTTTCCTTCTCCCATTGGGCGTGGAAGGGCACCACTTCATCTTCCATGAAGCGGCGCACGGCACGGCGAAATTCTTCGTGCTCGGAACTGAACAAGGTACGGGGGATCAGGTAGTGCATTGCATATTCCTCAGCGACCAGGATCAGAGCGTACGTCCGATCAGATCTTTCATGATGTCGTTGGCGCCACCGGCGATGCGCAGCACGCGGTGGTCGAGGTAATGGCGGGCGACGGAATACTCGAGCATGTAGCCATTGCCACCATGGAGCTGGACGCACTCATCCACGACCCGGCTGTATAGGTCGGAACACCAAAGCTTGGCGGCGGCAGCCGCCTCAGGGCTGAGGCGACCCGCCAGGCATTGCTCCATGCAGCGATCGACATAGTTCTGCGAAACCGCCAACTGCATTTTCAGGTCAGCCAATTTGAAGCGGGTGTTCTGGAAGGCGAAGATCGGCTTGCCAAAGACATTGCGGTCCCGGGTGTACTGCAGGGTGCTTTCCAAAACTGCCTGCGCGCCGGCCACACTGCTAATGGCGATGGACAGCCGTTCCCAGGCCAGCTCCTTCATCAGATGGATAAAGCCCTGCCCTGGCGCACCGCCCACCAGGTTGGATTTGGGCACCCGGACATTGTCGAAGAACAGCATGGTGGTGTCCTGAGCGTGCAGGCCGACCTTGCGCAGTGGCTGGGATTTGCTGAAGCCCTCGCGGCCTGCCTCCACCAGAATCAGGGAAATGTCCTGGGCGCCCTTGCCTGAAGTGCCGGTCTTGGCGACTACAACAACCACGTCACAGTTGGTGCCGTTGGAAATAAAAGTCTTGGCGCCGTTGATAATGAAATCGTCGCCATCGGCAACGGCGCGAGTCTTGACCGCCTGAAGATCGGAGCCGGTGTCCGGTTCGGTCATGGCCACGGCGCCGATGGCCGCGCCAGACGCCATCTGCGGCAGCCAGTCGCGCTTCTGCCGCTCGGTACCGAAGTTCACCAGGTAACCGGCAACTATGTCATGTACGCCGAAGCCGATCAGGCCGGAGGCGAGGCCGGCGCGATAGATCTCTTCGGTGGCGATCATCGAGAAGCGCCGGTCCAGGCCCAATCCACCGTACGCTTGGGGAGTCGTTGCATTGAGCATGCCGAGCTCGCCGGCACGCGTCCAGATCTCCCGGGGTACTCGATGGTTCTCTTCCCATTGTTCCAGCCTGGGAGCGCACTCCTCGGCCAGGAAGCGTCGCACAGTGCTGCGAAACTCCTCGTGCTCATGTTCAAACAGGGTACGCGGGATCATCGGGGGGCTCTCCTGGGCTCAATCGTTTTGTCGCCGTGCCAGGCGACTCTGGATCGATGATAGGAGGGGGTCTTCAGGTAACGCCCCCTCATAGCGGGGGGGATTCTCAGGGGGGAGTAGCAAGAGAGGGGCCAGGTGTTACGGGGAACGGCAAACAATCAGCGAGCACCGCGGCGAAGCGTCTACGTCACCCGTCAAACTCCCCACCGACGATTGGGTTACTTACTCGATCAGGTCGTGCTTACGTGCCCAGGACACAGCGTCATAGCGGCTGAAGACACCCATTTTCGAGTAGATGTTCTTCAGGTTCCATTTCACTGTCTCCATGGAAATGTTCAGCGTCAGGGCCACACGCTTGTTCGACATCGCCTGGCTGATCAGTTGCAGGATCGCAAGCTCGCGTGGCGTGAGCATCGATGGCCCATCATTCGTTGGCGCCTCGCTGACACGACAGGCATCTCCCGGCTCGAAGCATTCGAGCAGCTTGGCCAGGTAGGTGCCGCTTTCTGCCGTCTGGGGCTTGTCGGCCAGCGCGGTCAGCATCCGCAGCAATGCCTTACCCTCATCAAGAAAACTGCGCACCAGCCCCAACCGGCAACCGAGGGTAAGGGCTTCGAGCAGATGGCCCTGCGCCTGGTCCGGCTGCAGCAGGTCACTTCTGGCGATGGCCTGCAGCAGCAGGCTGGTGACCAGCAACTGCCCCCGGCGGAAATTCACGGCGTAGGTACGCACGGTCTCCAGTTCATCCAGGGCCTTGCTCGGATAGTGGGTGGCCAGCAGCAGGCGCGCTCGTGCCAGTGCCGCCAGTGCCGGGATCTCCGCCTGAAATCCGGGCGAATCACGGTACCGCAAGGCCACTTCATCCAGCCTTGAGACCTGTTCAGCGGCTCGGCCATGGTCGTTTTCCAGCAATGCGATACGCACTTGCTCTGCCAGGCAATGCACCAGCGCTCTGTCTTGGCCGATATTGCGGAAGTGGCGTTCCTGTCGTTCAAGAAAGGCCAATGCCGTCGCGGCGCAATCCTGCAAAAGGTCCAGACGAGCACGGCAGAGGGTGGCGCGCAGCATGGTATCGGGCATGGCCCACTGCAGCAGGCCGCTGCGATTGGCGAGAATCTCCCGGGCTTCATCGATGCGGTTCATCTCACGATAAACCTCTGCCAAGGTGGCTGCCCCGACATAGACGCTTGCAGCCCGGTGGCCATGAACTGCAACGGCTCGGGCCAGTTGGGCCGCACCGACGCGCTCGGCCTCAAGCATCCGGCCTTCCTGCAAATAGCACGTGGTTCTTGCGCCTTCGGCTACCAGGGCCATTTCGGCATCTCGCTCGTGTTCGGGGATGGGATTGTCATCCAGCACCCGCAGCGCCTCCCCATGCCGCCCGGCCGCCGAGTAGGCAATGGCCAGCAGCGCCGGCGCGCCATAGCGGGTTACCGTATAGTCGCCCGGCAAGGCGCGAAAGTCCTGGAGTAGACCAATGATCGACTCGGTGCGGTCATACTGCACCTCGATGGCCGCTTGCAGCAGAGGCAGACGGTAGGCATCGTCGGTCTGCTGCGCCGCGCCACTACGCTTGAATTGCTGCAACCACGCCTGGGCCTTGGCAGGCCGCGCGGTCAGCGCACACGCCAGGCAACTCAGGAAAAACAGGTGTGGTCGAGAAAACAGAATGTCCTGGGGCAACTGGTCCAGCAGCCTCAGCAGCGGGCTCAGTTGGTCCAGGCTCCAGGTGGCCGGTGCCGCCTGTTCGAGCAGTTCGACAGCGAAGGTGAGGTCGCCCGCCTGGGTTGCATGACGGACCGCCTCGGCTAACAGTTTGCGCTCGGCGAACCAGCGCGCTGCTCGCAGATGTAATGAGCTCAATGCCTCGCGGTCACGCTGGAGAAGCCGTGCGGCGAGGAAATCGCCGAACAGGGCATGGAAGCGATACCAGGGTTGGCGATCATCGGCTTCCACGCGAAATATCAGCAGGTTTTCCTCGTCCAATCGCTTGATCATGGCCTGAGCGCAACCGCAGTCGGTCACCGCTTCTGCCAGTGAGGCATTGAAACGGCGCAGGATGCTCACCTCTTCCATAAAGGTCGCAAGTTCCGGCGGCAGATGCGCCATCACGTTCTCCGCCAGATAGCTCTGCAGGTCGTCGGAACGCCAGCCCATCTCCCGCAGCGTGCCACGGGTGGCTGGGTCGCTGCGCAGCAGGATTACCACCAGTTGCACGGTTGCCGGCCAGCCACTGGTGAGTTCATGGATCTGGTGAAGCTCCTCCGGGTTGAGCTTCATCGACGCCAGGTTCTGTTCTAAAAAGGCCCGAGTCTCCGCCAGATCGAAGGGCAATGCCGCGCAGTCCAACTCCGACAGCTGCCCGCTCAGACGCAACCGGCTGAAGCTCAGGGGCGGCACCGTGCGCGAAGAAATCACGAAATGCAAATTATCCGGACTATGGTCCAACAGCTTCTGCATCAGTTGATGCGAGCGAGGGTCCAGCACATGCTGGTAGTCATCGATTACCAGGAACAGTTCCTTGTTGATACCGGCCGCCCCTTCAACGATGGCCGCCACCACTTCATCGATGACCTCGGACCGATTGCCTTCGGGCGGGATGACGCCGTCCAGTTGGATGCCCAGCCGTTGCAAGGCGCCGCGCAGATAGGCGTAGAAGATCGCCAAGTGCTTGTCATCAGCGCTCAGCGACAGCCAGGCAACTTCCGCTCCGGCACGCATCATCTCCTGCCGCCACTGGGCCAGCAACGTAGTCTTGCCGAAGCCCGGGCTGCCGGTGATCAGGCCGACGCGGCACTGGGCCATGTGCTGCAGTTCTGCCAGCAGTCGCTGACGCACAATGGCCTGAGTGCCTATACGGGGTGGGGCGAATTTCGTCGATACGAGCAGTTTTTCGGTATGCATGTCCACATCAGGTCTCCGATTCGCGGGTGGCCTGCCCTGCGCAGCGCACAGGGCGGCAGGCATCGATGCGAGCCACACGGCACGGTTGTCCATACCGGGCAAGGATGGTGGCCGGAAAATGCACGGGGGTACCCCCTCCAATCGAGGGGGGGCACGGTGCCCGGTCGGCTCCGGGCAGGCACTCAGAGGGTTCGTGCCACCAGTTCGCGCATGATGTCGTTGGCGCCGCCGTAGATGCGATTGACACGACTGTCCAGATAATGACGGGCTACCGGGTATTCCAGCATGTAGCCGTTGCCACCATGCAGTTGTACACACTGATCGACCACCCGCGAATAGAGCTCAGTGCACCAGAGCTTGGCGGCGGCTGCGGCCTCCGGGCTCAGTTCATGGTTCAAGCAGAGCTCCATGCAGCGGTCGACATAGGTCTGGCCCAGGGCGATCTCGGTCTTGAGGTCCGCCAGCTTGAAGCGGGAATTTTGAAAGTCGAGGATCGGCTGGCCGAACACCTTGCGCTCACGGGTATAGGTAATGGTCTGCTCAAGTACTGCCTGGCTCGCGGCCACGCCCAGAATAGCGATACTCAGGCGTTCCCAGGCCAGTTCCTTCATCAACTGATAGAAGCCCTGCCCCGGCTCACCGCCGAGGATATTCGCCTGGGGTACGCGGACATCCTCGAAGAACAGCATGGTAGTGTCCTGGGCATGCATACCCACCTTTCGCAGCGGCTTGGACTTGGTGAGGCCTGCACGGTCCGCCTCCACCAGGATCAGGGAGATGTCACGCGAGCCCTTGCCGCTGTTCCCGCTCTTGGCCACTACGACGATAATGTCGCTGTTGGTGCCATTGGAGATGAAGGTCTTGGCGCCATTGATGACGTATTCGTCCCCATCCCGCACGGCGCGCGTCTTGATCGCCTGCAAGTCGGAACCGGTGTCCGGCTCAGTCATGGCGATGGCCGAGATGGCCTCGCCACACGCCATCTTGGGCAGCCACAGGAGCTTCTGCTCCTCGGTGCCGAAATTCATCAGGTAGCCGGCGCAAATGTCATGGACGTTGAAGCCATTCAGGCCCGACAGGCCGGCGTGAGCGACTTCCTCGACGGCGATCATCGAGAAACGCCGGTCCAGGCCCAGGCCACCGTAAGCCTCCGGCGTGGTGGCATTGAGCATGCCGAGCTCGCCGGCACGCTTCCAGATTTCACGAGGTACGCGGTGCTCTTCCTCCCACTGCTCATGGAACGGTGTGCAGGCCTCAGCGAGGAAACGGCGGACGGTGTTACGGAACTCTTCATGTTCGTGGTCGAACAGGGTGCGCGGAATCATGGAAATCCCCTGGGTGCGATGGGTGCTGGCGCCGGTACTTGGACGCCTCCACGCCACCATAGGGCAGGCCGCGCATTCCCTCCCCCTCGAAGCGGGTAGGCCTCATCGGTCAAGTTTTTCAGATGCTTTTCAAATAGCCCTGGAGATATTCGGCAAGCGCTGTCGTCAGTTCGGCGGCACTGCTTTCTACCTTCCACACGAGAAAGTAAGCGTTGGTTGCCTCTAACGTCGTTGCGAATGGCCGAACCAGGCTGCCCTCGGCCAAGTGAGCTTGCGTGACAACATCAGAGAGCAAGGCAATTCCCTTGCCCTGGACAGCGGCCGCTATCGCATGGGCAGCGGAAGGTACTTTGACCCGGATGTTGTTGGAGAGCTTTACCCGTGCAGCCAAAGCCCATCTGCTCCACTGCTCGCCGCCATCTTCGTGCAAGAGCGCGAAGCCATGGAGCTTGCGATCTCGGCTGTACGGGTCCATTCGCCCGAGCAGGGTGGGAGAGCACACCGCGCAAAGTCGGACTTCACTGAGCAGCTCCCAACGCCTGCCGGGGAACGGCGGCTGGTCGTAGACGACGGCAATATCATTGGAATGCCAATCGACCTCTGCACAGTCGACCGCCTGGTTGATCGACAGGTCGGTCATAGTGCGACTGGTCGCAAAATCGACAATCGCGCCAGTCAGCCAGGCGATGCCGATAGAGGGGGGAAGTGATATCGAAAGTGAGCGCTCTTTTGGCTCGCCATCGCGCTCGACCGCATGCTGTACCAAGTCTGCCAAGGTGCCCAAGGCCTCGGAGACGGATTGATAAAACTCATGCCCGGTTGCAGTGAGTGTCACATTCCTGCCAGTACGCGCGAACAGTTGAACGCCGGTGATTGTGCTCAGTTTCTTCAACTGCAATGAAACCGCGCTTGGGCTCAGATGGAGTTCGTCTGCGGCACCGCGCAGCGTGCCGAGCCTGGCTACAGCTTCGAAGGCCCGCAGGTAGGGAAGAAACGCCAGTTTGTTGGTCACTCAAAGGCTCGGTTCAGGTAGCAATTGATGAGTTAACAAGAACAATAATGTGCTGAATTAATCACTTTAACTCACGATACCCGATTGCTAGGCTGACTGAAACCTTGGAGGATAACCATGATTACTGCGCAGCCTTTCAATTATCCCTTCGACGGCAAATTGGTGCCGGCGGCAACAGCATTGCTGGTGATTGACCTTCAGCAGGACTTCCTGTCCAACACGGGCTACTTCGCTAGAAGCGGATACGACCCAACGCCTTTAAGGGCAATTCTTCCCACGGTAAACCAGTTGATCCAAAAGGCCCGATCCGTGGGAATACAGGTCATTCACACAAGGCAGGGATATCGGGGCGACCTGGCAGACATGACGCCCTACGAAAGATGGCGTCGGCGACAAGCCGGGCTTGAAGGTACTGATGTGTTGCTACGCTCCAGCCCGGGCTTTCAATTGGTAGCCGAACTGGATGTGAGTACCGATGACATCATCGTGGACAAAACCTGCAACAGTGCCTTCACCTACACCGAGCTTGAGCACATTCTGCGTGCACGTGGCATTACCCATTTGCTGTTCACTGGCTGCACAACCGATGTCTGTGTGCACACGACCTTGCGCGAAGCGTGTGATCGCAACTTCCAATGCCTGACTATCGCTGACGCTTGCGCCAGCGGTGACCAGTACGCCCACGACGCGGCGTTGTACATGGTGACCGTGGAAAATGGAATTTTCGGTGCACTGACCGATGCTGCCGCCGTGCTGGAAGGCCTGGCTCGGCTCGAGGGCCAGACGCTATGAAGCGCTCGGTGCCGCTCACCGTTGAGGGTGTTTCGCAGTGCTATATATCGCTGATGAAGCTCACGCCCAGAGGCTTGGCCGAGCTGCATGACAGCCCATCGCGGCGGGCAATGAGTGAACGCCGTGTAGCCGAGCAAGGGGGGCGTTCTCTGGCATTTTACGCAACCCTTGGCGAGTACGACTTTGTCCAGGTATTCGAGATGCCCAATAATCTGGCAATGATGCACTACGCGCTCACCGCCCGCCGCGATGGCTATGTAGAGCCCCTTGTGCTGCCGGCGTTCAGTCATGAAGATTTTGACCGAATCCTGGCGAACCTGGCAGCCTTGGCTTGATCTGGTCGGTCGAGAAACAACTCGAACATGCGGGGTGCTTGAAAGACCCTGCGCAAGGGCAAATTCAACTCAGACTGAACGCTGAGCGATTGTCAGTAATACCCCGAAGCTCACGAGTAGGCCGCCAAAAATTCGGTCAATCCATTGTCGTGCAGCCACCAATTTCTCGCGCACCATCCCGGCGGAGAAGCACAGCGCGATGAGGCTGAACCACACCGCGTGCGCCCCAGCGATGAACAGCCCATATGCCATTTGCACTGACAAGGCGGTGTCCGGTCGTACTACACCAATGAACAGACTAACGATGAAGATCGATGTTTTCGGATTCAACGCGTTCGTGAGAAATCCCGTACGCAGAGCTGCCAGATCTGACATAGCGGGTGACAGTGCGTCTAGCTGTTCAATAGCCGCCTTGGAACGAAGCATTTTGATGCCTAAGTAGACGAGATACGCAGCTCCAGCCAGCTTCAGCACATTGAACAACCAAGGCGTTTGTTGAAGCACTAACCCTAGTCCGAGCAGCGTATAACAGACGTGGACAAGCACCCCCATACCAATTCCCACAGCTGTGAGGACGCCCGCCCGTCGAGACAGTAGCAATCCGTTGCGAGAAACCATGGCGAAATCCGGCCCGGGGCTGATGCATGCGAGTATTGTAATGGTGATTACTGCTATCCATTCGCTCATGCTGTACCCTTTGAATCGTTGGTGGTAGAACGAATATTTACAGATCCTGTGCTCTGGTAATAACGATGATTTCTGAAGGAAATGGTGACTATAACTCACTAATTTCTGAAGCTCGCATGCCTTCTCTGCTCGCGTTGCGTTGCTTCGAATCAGCCGGACGGTTCGAAAACTTCGCCCGTGCGGCTGACGAACTGCATCTGACACCAGGTGCCATAAGCCGAGCAGTGCGCTTGCTTGAAGAGGATCTGGGCGTTGACCTGTTCGAGCGGCGTAGCCGAAGGGTTTTTTTAACCGATGCCGGAAGACGCCTGGCCAAAGCGGTTAGTGAAGGGCTTGGATTGATGAGCCAGGCAGTTCGCGAGATACGCACCGACGCCCGTCGTGCTCGTCAGCTTGTCCTGTCCTGCGAGCCAACGCTGTTGATGCGATGGTTGATCCCTCGTTGGAGCGACTTCCAAACACATCATCCAGGGCTAGACATTCATTTAGTGGCCGGCGGCGGCACCTTTTCATTTGACCAGGGCATAGATTTGGCCATTCGCCGGGACGATTTTCCTCGCCCCCCCGGTTATCATGCTCAGGCACTATTCCCAGAGAAGGTCGGCCCTGTATGCCGGCCAGAAAAGGCAGATCAGTGGTTTGGCAAAAGCAGGAAGTATCTGCGCTCTTCGGCCCCCCTGCTTCAGACTACTACCCGACCTACGGCTTGGCAGGAGTGGGCCAGTGCAAAAGGGCTGCCCACTCCTGCCATGGAGATGCAAACTTTTGAGCACTTTTACTTCAGCATCCAGGCCGCTGTCGCAGGCCTCGGGGTGGCCATTGGCCCATGGCACTTAGTGCGCGACGATATCCAGAACGGTGTGTTGGCCGCGCCATTAGGATTTGTTGAAGACGGCTCACGCTACTGCCTGTTATCTCCCACAGCCCCTAAGCCAGGCAGCCTGGAAATGGATTTACTTAATTGGTTGCAGGCAGTGGGCTGAGGCTGAGGCAATGCCTGCAGCCCGCGGAGCAAACACGCCCCATCGTGCCGCCCCCCCTGCAAAAGCCCCAAAGCAATCGTTAAATGGCAGAATTGCCTTAACTTGATCCTTTTGGAGGCCACAATGCTTCGTGTGTTTGAACGAAGACTCGACCCTTTCCCACCCGATGAAGCACCGCCGCCACCTGTCGGCCTGGTGCGGTTCCTGTGGGCCTGCACCCGAGGCGCCCGCGGCTATATCCTTGCGTTTGCGCTGCTCAGCGCCAGTGTGTCGATTTACGAAGCCTGGTTGTTTTCCTTTCTTGGGCAGGTCGTGGACCTGCTCTCCACCTGGCAGGCTGGCGGCGATGCGCAGGCGCAGGAAAGTCGAGTGCTGTGGGGTATCGGCATCGTGCTGGTCACCAGCATCGGCTTGGTAGCGCTGCGCACCATGGTGCAGCACCAGATATTGGCGATCAATCTGCCGCTGCGGCTGCGCTGGGATTTCCATCGCCTGATGCTGCGGCAAAGCCTTTCATTCTTTTCCGATGAGTTCTCCGGCCGAGTGACGACCAAGGTGATGCAGACTGCACTCGCCGTGCGCGAGGTCCTGTTCACTGTCATCGAAATCGCACCCGGGATCGGGGTTTATTTCATCGCGATCATCGCACTGGCCGGCGGCTTCGCCCTGAAACTGATGCTGCCTTTTATTGCCTGGGTCGCATTGTTCGGCCTGGCCATGCTGTACTTTGTGCCACGCCTGGGGCAAGTCGGGCAGGAACAGGCCCATGCGCGGTCGTCGATGACCGGGCGCATCTCGGACGCCTACACCAACATCACCACAGTGAAGCTGTTCTCCCACTCCAACCGCGAGGCACACTTCGCGCGCGCGGCGATGGAGGATTTCAAGCTTACCGGCTTTCGCCAGATGCGCCTGGTCAGCCAGTTCGAGATCGTCAACCAGGCGCTGGTGGTCGCGCTGATTATGGGAGCTGGCGGCTATGCCCTCTGGCTGTGGCACCAGGGCGAAGTCGGCACGGGGGCCGTAGCGGCGATTACCGCCATGGCGTTGCGTATCAATGGCATGTCGCATTGGATCATGTGGCAAATGACCTCGCTGTTCGAAAACATCGGCACCGTGCAGGATGGCATGGCGACCTTGACCCGTGGCCCCAAAGTGCAGGATGCGCCGAACGCCGGAGTGCTGGTGCCCACTGGCGGCGCGGTGACCTTCGACAACGTCGGTTTCAACTACAACGGTGAACGCCAGGTGCTCGATGGCCTGAGCCTGAACATCCGCCCGGGCGAAAAAATCGGCCTGGTGGGCCGCTCCGGAGCCGGCAAATCCACACTGATCAACCTGCTGCTGCGTTTCTACGACGTGGACAGTGGTGAGATTCGTATCGACGGTCAAAACATCGCTAAGGTGACGCAAGACAGCCTGCGCAGCGCCATCGGCATGGTCACTCAGGACACCTCCCTGCTGCACCGTTCCATTCGCGACAACATCGCCTACGGCCGCCCGGACGCGACCGACGCGCAAATCCGCAACGCCGCGGCCAATGCCCAAGCCGACGGTTTCATCAGCCAACTGAGCGATCGGCAAGGCCATAGCGGCTATGACACCCTGGTGGGTGAGCGTGGCATCAAGCTGTCGGGTGGCCAGCGCCAGCGCATTGCCATCGCCCGGGTGATGCTCAAGAACGCCCCCATCCTGCTACTTGACGAGGCCACCAGCGCCCTGGATTCGGAAGTCGAAGTCGCCATCCAGGAAAGCCTCGATGAAATGATGGAGGGCAAGACCGTCATCGCCATCGCCCATCGGCTGTCCACGATTGCGGCGATGGATCGACTTATTGTCATGGATGATGGACGCATCATCGAACAAGGTACCCATGCCGAGCTGCTGCGCAAAAACGGCACCTACGCGCGGCTGTGGCAGCATCAAAGCGGTGGTTTCCTGGGCGAGGATCAGGGGGTGGCTGAGGCGATGGAGTAGTCATGAGCGGCCGTTGCTGGAGTGGTAGAACCTGCGCTTTGGGTCGGATTCAGCCGGTCGCGACAGGCAGGATCGGCCAGAAGCAGACCGCGAGATCGTGCCGCAGGCCTGTAGGTGCGGGCTTGCCCGCGATGGCCTCACCGCTGTGCCTCGGATGGTTCGAGTCGTGCAGTTTGGCACCAGCGGCACCTCGCGGCTGGCAGCTATTGCTCCTCCAGGCTGCTCAACACCTGGCAGGCTACAACACCATCCAAAACCACCGTAAGTACTACCCCCCCGCTCGCTCATTCATGTTCAATTGCGGTGCGGGTTGGCGCAAGCCACGTGTCAGCCAAATAAGGTAGAGCATGGCGCCGGTGGCCAGCAGGAAAGCACTGGGCGCAGTGCCGGCGCTGCCTTGCGCGATGACGCCGATACTCAGTATACGTACGGCATGCACCTGGATATCGCCGAGGTGGTCTGGGTGACGGCAACGCCCGTGGAGGATGCCGTTTATCCGTCGACCATGGAGTACATTGACCATCAAGGCCAGACGCAACGGCTTGAGTACATCGTGACGGATACCACCTGGGGCGGTAAGTAGATCTGGCCAAGGCCTACGCCGCGATTGATGCCGGTGTGGGGAACTCTCTCAGAGCTGCCCTCAGGATTGCGGGTCGAGCCCGAAGACGCGCAGTTCCTGGTCGCAGCGGCAGGCCTTGGCAATGCGCGCCGCCCACGCGATGGCCTCATCGCGCGAAGGCAGTTCCAACACGGTGAAGCCGCCGTCGAGCGTGGGCGCCCAAGGATAGCCGCCCTTTGCAACTGCGCCGTCAGCAGAGACGAGTACGGGCGGTACGCCTTCGTCGATTCCGCCGGCGAAGACGTAAACACCCGCGGCTTTCGCCTCATCAATCACAGCGTGTGCGTCGCGGCCCACCGCTTCCAATTCGCCATCGGGCACAACCATCGCCGCGCTTGGAAACGAGATCAGGTACTTGGCCACGGTGCTCCTTCCGGGAATTGATGACGGTCATGAAACCAGTGGGTGGTCTAACGTGTTGTAGGGAGACAGCCGAGTCCGTTTGTCACAGCTTGATGGCTCCGCAATTCGGCTCGTTGCTCGGACAAGCGTTTAAAGGCTAGCGCATTGGGCCGCCGGAAAGCCGCCGCTCGTCGGCGACAGCTTGTGGCCGAGGCTGAGTGAAAACGATCTGGATTGACGCTTATCCCTGAGGCGGTGCGGAAAATCGCGTTCCTACCTAAAATCCAGGTCTGCTGAGTAGCGGGTCTTCACCAGATT
>CAYVPI010000059.1:0-28343 GCA_964453495.1 uncultured Pseudomonas sp.
TGGGACACGTACAGCAGGTTGACGGGAATCAACCCTTCTTTGACTTCCGCGCCTGGACGACGCAAGGCTGCAACATCTATCGGGTTGATGCTGTTGATCGAGTTGCCGATAAACGTACTCTCGCCCCAGCTCACCACTTGCTTGCCCAGACGCACGTTACCGGCCTGATCGCCGAGGGTATAGTTGTGGTAGACGAAGCTGTCGAGGAACATCGCCCCGGAGGTCTTGGCAGCACGGTCACGACCCGAGTCGTCAATGTCGTAAAAGTGCTGGTGGCCATCCGCTAATTCGGCGTCATACCAGTACTTGCCACGCACGAAGGCACCGCTGTCGCCGTACTTCAGTTCCAGGTCATGCACACCCTTGAAGATGGTCGAAAAATTCTCCCCCGCCTTGAAATTCAGGCGGCCGTCGTCGACGGTACGCGAAGAAGATCCGCCGCCGGTAACGCCCTGGCTGTTGAAGTTGGAGATGAAGTGCTTGTCCGGGTTTGTCGTCGACCAGCTTCCACCTACGGACAACGATGAATCGAATGAACCTTGGATTTCTCCCATTTCAAAATCGATGGCACTGACCTGAGTACTCACACCAGCGGTTACAGCTACGGCCAGCAGACTTGGCTGGAAGACTCCGCGCATTATTTTTTTTGTCATGCGGTCTCTCCGGTGAAGGATTGAATGGAGGGCCATGTGCCCATGAGGCCCCGACACTTAAAGGCCAGGACCTGAGTCGAATGTAAAGATGATGGGGGGTAGAACTCCCACCCGGGTCGGGTGGGAATCAGGGTATTTGGGGAGACAGATGAGCGTTCAGGTCACGCTTTTTTTCCACGCCGTGAAAACGCCGTTGGAGCGCAATACCAACCGTTCACCGACCTTCAGCAAGCAACTGGCATTGGTAAAACTGCTGCCGGACTTGAGCACCTCGACATGTGCTTCCAACCAATCACCTTCGCGTACTGCCCCCAGGAAATCGACGTTCAGGTTGACGGTGATCGGCGTGAACTCCGAGCCGAGCACCCGCCTCAATATCACCCCGAAGGCGGTATCGGCCACCGTTGCCAGAAAACCTCCGTGCGCGATGCGCACGGAGTTCAACTGTTCCGGCTGGATACGCACGGCCACAATCGGCAAATGGTCATGGACATGAAAGCCACCGCAAAACCGTACGAACCCCGGTTGCGTCAGCAGAGGCGAAAAGTTCGTTTCGTCGTTGATGGCGTCCATCAATTCACCCCCCGCGCCTTGCCCGCCCAGAACGGCTCACGCAGCTCGCGCTTGAGGATCTTTCCGGCGCCTGACAGCGGTAGCTCGCTGCGAAACTCGATGGTCTTCGGGCACTTGTAGCCGGCAATGAATTCACGGCAATGGGCGCGCAAGTCGTCCTCGGCAACCTCGGCACCTGGCTTGCGCACAACTACGGCATGCACTGCCTCACCCCACTGTTCATGAGGAACGCCGATCACCGCGCACATCACAACGGCCTCATGGCGAGCGATAACGTTTTCGACTTCGGCCGAATAAATGTTCTCACCGCCGCTGACAATCATGTCCTTTAGCCGATCGACGATGAAGAGATAGCCGTCCTCATCCATGTAGGCACCGTCGCCGGTGAACAGCCAGCCACCACGCAGTGCCTGGGCCGTTTCCGCAGGTTTGTTCCAGTACCCCAGCATGATGTTCGGACCACTTACTGCGATCTCGCCCACCGTGCCGCGTGGTACCTCATTGCCTTCGCTGTCAACGATCTTGACCAGCACGCCGAACCCGCCCCGCCCGACCGAGCGGGCCAGGCCACTTTTGCGTGCCGCCGCGACATGGTTGGCTGCAGGGTTGGTGGACACGATGGGGCAAGCCTCAGTCAACCCGTAAGAGTGCGATAACTCGATATCCGGCAGCACGGCAAGAACCTCCTCGATCATCTCGCCAGCCGTCGGTGATGCGCCATAGGTCAAGCGCTTGAGACTGCTCAAGTCGCGCTTGCTGAAATCCGGGTGGGCAAGCAGCGCAAGGACCATGGTCGGCACCAGCGAAAAGTCGCCAACGCGTTCGCGCTCAATGGTCTCAAGTACCTTCCCAGGCTCGAAGATCGGGATGATCACATGGGATTCCCCCGCAATGAACACGCATACTGCGCGCGCCAGGCCTGCGATGTGGAACAGCGGCAACACGTGCATGTCGCGGCTGTCTCGCAACATTGGGATTTCCGCCATGCGCTGGATGCACGCCGACCACAGGTTCATGTGGGTTTGCATCACCCCTTTGGGGAAGCCGGTGGTGCCGCCGGTGTACATGATGCAGGCCAAGTCCTCGCCGCCGCGCCCAATGTCTTCAATCGGGGCGCACTGATTGATCAGTTGTTCGTGGCTCAGCATGCCTTCCGGCACCTGCCCCTCGCCCGCATAGATGAAGACGGGTACGCGTTTGGCAGAGGCGCGAATGCCGTCCACCATAGGCAAGAAGTAGTCGTCGATGAACAGGATCCCGGTGTCGCAGTCATCCAGCGAGTAGACAATCTCGGGCACGGCCCAACGGATATTGACCGGGTTGAGCACGCCGCCGCCCCACCAGCTCGCCATCATGTATTCGAGGTAGCGATCAGAGTTCAGCGCCAGCATGCTCACCCGGTCGCCAGGACACATACCCAGTTTGCGCAACGCGCCAGCCAGGCGGGCGACGCGCTCGCCGAACTCACGGAAGGTGCGCCGGCGTTCGCCGAAAATAGTCACGATACGATCAGGCGTCTGCTGCAGCGAGCGCCGTAGACCTTGGGTCAGGTACATGTGATTTTTCCTTGATTATTGTTGTTGTAGGTCAGAGGCCGACCACCAGGCCCACCTCTTCACGTGTCATCAAAGGCTCTAGACCTTCGCGCGCTCCAGCTCTTGCTGTTGCAGATCACGCCAGGCGATCTTGCCGGTGGCGTTTTTCGGCAGGTTGTCGACGATCTGCACGAGGCGCGGCGCCTTATAGGTCGCCATGTTTTCGCGGCACCAGGCCAGAATGTCTTCGCTGCTGTCGGTCGCGTTGGCCTTCAGGGTCACCACAGCCTTGACCGTCTCACCGCGATGCGTGTCAGGCACAGCAATCACACAGGCTTCGAGGATGCCCGGGTGGGCACCCAACATGGCCTCGACCTCTGCCGGCCAGACCTTGAAACCTGAGGCATTGATCATTCGCTTGAGCCGATCGCGTATGAAGAAGTAACCATCCTCGTCGACGCTGGCCAGGTCCCCGGTACGAAAGAAGCGCTTGCCATCAATGACGATGAAACTTTCAGCGTTGGCTTTGTCGTTGTTCCAGTAGCCAAGCATGATTTGTGCGGCGTGAGCGACGATCTCGCCGACTTCACCAGCTGCCACTGGCTCCAGGGTTTCGGGGTCCAGCACCCGGGCGTCTACACCGAAAGTCGGCACGCCCAGGCAACCGCGCTTTGGCGCATGGACCGGATTGGTGCACAGGAACGATGCCGTTTCGGTCAGCCCGTAGCCTTCGATGTAAGCCAGGCCGTAACGCTGCTTGAGCAAATCGCTGACGTGTTGTGGAGTGGCCGCGCCACCGCCGGTGATGATCGACAGGCTGCTCAAGTCGCGCTCTTCGATCCCGGGTTGGGCGAAAAAATCCACCAGCATCGTCGGCAACGCTGCCCAGAAGGTCACGCCGTGACGCTCGATCAGCTCGGCAGCGGTTTCCCGGTCCCAGCGCGGCATCAACACGATCGTCCCGCCATTGAAGATCGCCGAGTTAACGTTAGTCTGCAGGCCCAGCAGGTGGAACAGCGGCGCCACGGCGAGGAATACCGACGCCGAGTTGGTCGGCCGCCAGAGCGTCGAACCGACGAACGAGGTCATCACTGTGCGGTGAGTGTGCACGCACGCCTTGGGCTTGCCTGTTGTGCCCGATGTATAGGGCAGCATGCAAAGGTCATCGGGACCGGCACGGTGTTCGGCCGGTGTCAGCTTCAGCGCCAGCGCGACAGGCCACAACTCGCTACCGGAAAAAGGGGCACTGCTCTGCGAGGGCTCACGGACCCAGTCGGGAATGCTCAGGCCGGCATCGTCTTCGCTTAGCGCATCCCCATAGGCATGCACGATGACGTGCTTGAGTGAGGTCTTTCCAATCAGCGGTTCTACCTGGCGGACCAATTCCTGGGCGACAAAGGCTGCGACGGCACCGCTGTCGTTGACGATGTGTTCCAGCTCGTCCTGCAACAGCATGGCATTGACCGGTACCAGTACGGCGTCGGCACGCAGAATAGCTAAATAGGCGGCAATGTACTGTGGGCAGTTCTGGCTGAATACCACGACACGGTCGCCACGCTGCACACCGCAGACCTGCTGTAGATAAGCGGCCATATGCTCGACCTCGCGCAACAGCTCGGCGTAGCTCAGGGCCGCTCCGTAGAACTGTATCGCGGTCTTGCCCGGGTAGCGCTTTGCCGCCACTTCGAGGTTAAAAAAAATGCTTGTCTCGGGAATATGCACCCGGCGGGCCAAGCCGCTGCGCGCGTGCGAGCGGTTAAGGCACAGGGCACCGGACGGCCGCTCGATAACAGCGTCCGACGTCGGATGGGGATGGAACATGGCCATGGAATCTCCTCGTGGCGATCCGTAGATCGCCGGTGCAATCGATTAGAATGCTGTGTCACCGTCCAGCAGGCGGCGGGCGATGGTGCGGCGCTGGATCTCGGAGGTACCATCGGGAATGCGCATGGTGCGGGCAAAACGGAAGCCCTCCTCCAGGCGCAGCTCGTTGGTCAGGCCCATGCCGCCGTGCACCTGCATGCAGCGGTCCATCACCCGGCAAAGCATTTCCGTGGCAGAAGCCTTGACGATCGACACTTCCTTGGTCGCCGGCAGGTTCTGATCCACCAGCCAGGCGCAGTGCTGGATCATGGTCTTGGAGGCATAGATGTCCATTGCGCACTCGGCCAGCATGTTCTGCACCGACTGGTGTTCGGCGATGGCTTTGCCAAAGGTCTTGCGCACCTTGGAATACTCCAGCGCCTGATCCAGTGCCCAGCGCGCCAGCCCCAGGCACGACGCGGCCATGCTCAAGCGACCGGCATTGACGCCATCCAGCGCCACTGACAGGCCACGATCAACCGGACCGAGGCGATGACTGTCAGGCACGCGCACCTGATCCAGCGTGACGATGCCGATGTCGGCGCCGAGATGGCCCATTACTGGAATCGTGCTCGGGACCGTGAAGCCCAGGGTATCGGTCGGCAGGAAAAAACCGGTGATGCCGCCGCGGCCAATACGTGCCTTCTCTTCGTCGGTGACGGCGAAGATCATCGCGTAGTCGGCGTAGGGGGCGTTGGTGATCCATTGCTTGGTGCCAGTGATCAGCCAGTCGTCACCGTCGCGTACCGCACGGGTGCGCATGGCAAACACATCGGAGCCGGCGTCGGGTTCGCTAAGGCCAAAGCACATGGTCTTTTCGCCGCTGGCCAATGGGTCCCGGTACAGCTCCAGCACCGATGGGTCCATATGTTTGAGCACAGGCGACAAGCCATTGGTGAAAGGAGAAGGCAACACCACGGTTTGAATCAGATGCCGCGATGGGCCGACATGAGCGTTCAAACGTTCCTGAATATAAACGGCAGCCTGCGCACCCAGGCCCGCACCGCCGAGCGATTCTTCGCTCAACGCTGTATAGAAACCTGCTTCTGCGGACAGTACTCGTACACGCCGACGCAGCTCAGTCACGGCGGGAGCATAGCGCCCGTCCTCGGTGTAAATGGTCCGCTCGCTGGACAACAGCGCACTGTGCTCTTTTTCCAGCGGTTCGACCTGACGGTCGATGAAACGGATCAGCGCATCGCCAAAGGCAACCCACTCATCAGGCAGTGTAAAGTCCATGACAGTCTCCTTAGACCGGATAGTTTCTTGTTATTGATTTCCATGGGTGCAGGTCGGCACACCCGTCAGCGGAAAGCGCTGATACCTGTAATCTCACGTCCCTGGATCAGGGCCAGAATTCCGTTCATGCCATCAGGTACCTGAAACATCCGTGCATCGCGCCACATGCGCTCTACACCCAGTTCTTCGGTGATGCCCATGCCGCCATGGATCTGGATCGCGAGGTTGATC
This sequence comes from uncultured Pseudomonas sp., assembly GCA_964453495.1. Classification (GTDB taxonomy): domain Bacteria; phylum Pseudomonadota; class Gammaproteobacteria; order Pseudomonadales; family Pseudomonadaceae; genus Aquipseudomonas. The sequence goes on from CAYVPI010000059.1 coordinate 6,095, forward strand.
GCGCGCTCACAGGCGGTAGTCGCATAGCGCTTGGCCATGGCTGAGCTACCGTTAGCACGAAGTCCGCGGTCCATGGCGTCGAGGGCCTGATAGCAGAGCAGCCGCGAGGTGACGATCATGGTTTCAATGTCAGCCAGATCCTGCTGCACAAGTTGGTGTGCCGCCAAAGGCTTGCCGAATTGTTCGCGCACCTTGGTGTAGTCCAGGGCCATATCGAAAGCTTTCTGCGCGAGGTGCACGCACATCAGGCCGATCAATGGACGATTGCCGTTCCAACCCACAGTCAGGGTCTTGGCCGCGTCGCCGGCTTCGCCGATCAAATGGCTGACCGGGATCTTCGTTTCCTCGAACACCACTTCGCTCAAGTGCCCCTGCTGCAGGCCGGTTGCGTTAATTTCACGCACGTCCACGTCAGACTGGCTGCGGTCGACCAGAGCGCGTTGGGCCAACGGCCGGCCGCGCTCGTCGTTGCCCAAGGTGCAGGACACATTGAGCACATCACAGACCGAAGCGTTGGTGATCCACAATTTGCGTCCAGTGATATAAGCGCTGTCACCTTCGACCCGGATACGCGTCTTGACGGCATTGGAGTCCGACCCGGCGTTGACTTCAGAGTTGGCGGTGCAGGCGATCTTGCGTCCGGCGATCAAGTCCGGCAGGTAGCGCTGACTGATCTCGGGTGGGCAGCCGGAATAAATGCGCGCCACAGTGCCTTCGTGGGAAATCAACGACAGCGCGACAATGGCCGGCAATTGCTCGAGGATCAGACCGTAGTCAAGCATCTGCAGCCCGCCACCGCCGACCTCCACCGGTAAGCGCGGTGCGGTGATGCCGAGTTCGGCCAGAGCCGCGTAGATTTCCAGCATCGCAGCCTTGGGCAGTGACTTGTCCAGAGGATGCCTGCTCAGCACCGGGTCGATACGATCGCGCACCATGCGTTTGGCAGCGTCGACCATCATTTCCTGGGATTCGGTTGGGGCGAAATTCATATCTCGTTTCTCGAAATGATCGGTGGGACATCAGGCGCCGGTGTATTTCGGGGTGCGCTTTTCGGCAAATGCCGTGCGCCCTTCGATACGATCCTTGCTGTCGCGCAACAAGCCCCAATGCAGATTGGCCTGGGTGACAAAATCGCGCGGCGCCAAGTGCGAGGTTTGCACCGCGAGTTGCTTGATCGACTGCACCGCCAGCGGGCCGTTACAAGCAATTTGCTCGGCCAGCGCCATGGCCGTGGCCAGCAACTGCTCGCGCGGCACCAGATCACTGACCAGCCCCATACGCAGTGCCTCTTCAGCACCGATGCGCTCGCCTGTCAGGGCCATCTTCATGGCGTGGGCAGCCGGGACCGCGCGCAGCAGGTACTGCACACCACCGACGGCCGGAATGCTCGCGACCTTTGCCTCCGGCAGTGCGAAGGACGCGCCTTCAGCGGCAATGCGCAGGTCGCATTGCAGCGCCAACTCCAGGCCGCCACCCAGGCAATAGCCGTTGATGGCGGCTATGATCGGCTTCCAGATCTGCAGGTCGCTGAGATCGATCAGACGCGTATAACCGCCCTCCTCGGCTTCGGCCTCACGGCTCTTGAGCATGCCTGTGACAAACCCCGTTGCCGGCGGCAGGGTTGCCTTGAGGTTGGCGCCGGAGCAGAAAGCCCGTTCACCGGCGCCGGTCAGGATGATGACGCGCACCTGCTCGTCGTCCTGGCATGCGCTCAAGGTTTTGCGCAGGTACGTCAGGTCGCCGATGGTCAGCGCGTTATGCGAATCCGGGGCGTCGAGGGTGATGAGCGCGACGTGATCAATGATCTTGAATTGAATGGCCATGCACACACTCCTGCGCGTTACACGCTTGGGCTCGACAGCGAACGACCGCCGCAGACGTAGATGGTCTGGCCGGTGATATAGGATGATTTCGGACTGGCGAACATCAACATCGCCTGGGCGATATCTTCGGGCTTGCCGATGCGACCGACCGGGATCGTCGCCATGATCTTGGCGCGCTGTTCGGCTGAGAGTGGCGCGAGAATCGGCGTATCGATCGCCCCCGGGGCAATTGCGTTGGCCGTGATGCCATGCTTGGCCAGTTCGATGGCCAGAGAACGGGTCAGGCTGACCACGCCGCCCTTGGCCGCCGAGTAGTTGGCTTGGCCGAAAGCACCGAGCCAGGCCCGCGAGGAGATGTTGACGATTCGCCCGAAGCCTTGCGCGATCATGCCCGGCACTACGGCCTTGGCGCAGAGGAACTGGGATTTCAGGTTGACGTCGATTACCAAGTCCCAGTCTGCTTCGCTCAAGTTGACGAGCCGCTTGTCGCGGGTCAGACCGGCGTTATTGACCAGCAGATCCGGTGTCTTCCAGCGCGCCGCAACACTAGCGACTGCAGCATTGACATGCTCGCTGGATGTCACGTCGACACACACGCCCATCAGGCTGTCGGCGTATTCTCCAGCCTCGGCGACGAGTGCGTCCATGGCCGCACCGTTCAGGTCGAACATGGCAACGGCGTAGCCTTCGCGCAATAGCGCTTGGGTGAGACCCAGACCGATGCCTTGGGCGCCACCGGTGACGATAGCAACAGGCTTGTTCATATCCATATTCCTCAATGCCCCAGGATGTGTACGGCAGATGCCGCATGGTCGACACCGGCGATCCCGCCACCCGTGCATTGGGTCAGTGCCAGGGAGGCGCCGTGTACCTGACGGTCACCGGCACGCTCTTCCAGCTGCCAAACCGCCTCGACCATCTGCGCCACACCCGTGGCGCCGAGCGGATGGCCCTTGGCGAGCAGACCACCACTGGGGTTGACCACAACACGACCGCCGAAGGTTGTGGCACCGCTGCTCAGCAGGTCATGGGCTTCGCCGCGCTGGCACAGGCCCAAGGCGTCGTAATAGATCAGCTCGGCAATGGTGAACGCATCATGCAACTCGACCACATTCAAATCGGCAGGTGTCACACCGGCCTCCTGATAGGCCAGGTTGGCGGCGCGGGCGGTAATTTCAGCCGCCAGGATGTCGTCGGTACCGGTTTCGCATCGGCCTGACTGGATGACTGAAGCCAGGACCCGTACCGGCTTGGCGCGCTGTGTCGGTTGTTTGGTCGTCAGTACCAGCGCCGCAGCACCATCCACCGCGGACGGACAGCACTGCAGCAAGGTCAATGGGTCGAAGACCATGCGCGAATCCATCACTTCGTCGATCGTTACTGCCGTGCGCGTCTGAGCATAGGGATTCAGCGCGCCATGGCTGCGGTTCTTCACCGCCACTGCGCCCAGCGCCTCGGCGCCGACGCCAAACTCATGCAGGTAGCGGGTGCCGCGCATCGCATAAATGGCTGGCAGGGCCATACCGGCGCGAGCATACAATTCGGTCATGTAATCGTTGCGTTGCAGCGGGATGGTGCCGCCGCCCAGCGCGGTCAGCTTCTCCACACCGAACACCACCACCGTGTCATAGATGCCGGCCTGCAGCGCATGACAAGCCAGGTGTACGCCGGTGGCGCCACTGGCGCAGGCGTTTTCGACGTTGTAGATCGGCAGGCCTGGCAGGCCCAGGTCGCGCAACAGCACCTGGCCCAACACCATGCCGCCGAACACATTGCAGGAATACACGGCCTGGACCGAGCCGAGTTCGACCGCGGCATCGGCCACGGCGCCGAGCACGGCGGTCTGGGCCAGGTCCTGCATGGAGGCGCTGTGGCGGCCAAATGGAGTCATATCAACACCGGCGATGTAGACAGGCTTTTTCATGCCGCGCACTCCTTGTTCAGCGGTTGGAATACATAAATAGGTCCGGATTCAGTCTCGCTGATACACAGGCACAGAGGCTCACCAATCACAGGGCGCCGACTTGGCGGGTAGTCCAGGCGAGCAAATACTCGCAGGCCTTCGGGGAAGTCAGCCAAACCCAGGGGTTGCGGCGCCTTGTTGGCCTTTGGGCTGGAATGAACCACGGTGAAGCTGTAGAGAGTGGGGGTCGAGTCCAACTCGACGATTTCACTGTCTTTGAACAAAGGCGAGGTGGGTGGCAAGGGTGGAAAATGCAGCCCTTCGTGGTGCTTGCGCCGGCAAGCCAGCAGCACGGTGCGGCCGTCGCGCTCGCGCCAGGGTTGTTCACTCGCGGCAAGCGCTGTGTCAGTCGATGCAATGCTCATTTTGTTTTCCTGATTAGTGCGGTGATGGGGTCAAACGCGCTCGAACACCGCAGCCAAGCCTTGGCCGCCGCCGATGCACATGGTTTCCAGGCCATAGCGGGCGCCCCGACGTTCCATTTCGTGAAGCATCGAGGTGAGGATGCGCAGGCCAGTCGCACCGATCGGATGGCCCAGGGAAATGCCCGATCCGTTGACGTTGACTCGCGGATCCTCTTCCAGGCCCCACTCGCGCAACACCGCGAGCACTTGGCCGGCGAAGGCTTCGTTGACTTCGATCAAGTCCATATCGGACAAGCTCAAGCCGATGCGCGGTAGCAAGCGTGCCACCGCCGGAACCGGGCCGATGCCCATGCGCAGCGGATCGCAGCCGGCCGAAGCCCAGCCCAGCATCCGTGCCATAGGTTGCAGGCTGTACTGCTTGAGGAAGGTTTCGGACACCACCAGGCAACCGGCGGCGGCATCGTTCTGCTGGCTGGCGTTGCCCGCTGTCACGGTGCCACCCTTGAGCAGCGGACCAAGTTTGCCCATGGCTTCGAGGTTCGCGTCTTCACGGATGCCCTCGTCGCGGCTGACCGTCAGTGGCGGCCCTTTGCGCTGGGGTACCTGGATCGGCAGAATTTCCTTGTCAAAGCGCCCTTCGCGCCAGGCTATAGAGGCGGCTTGATGGCTGCGCACTGCCCAACGGTCCGAGGCTTCGCGGGAGATGTCGTAGTCGCGCGCCAGGTTCTCGGCGGTTTCAATGGCGCCGGCGCACTCGCCATAACGGCTTTCGGGCTGCGAGTTGACACGACCACGGTCAAGTCGATCGTGGAAGGTCACATCCCCCATTCGAGCCCCCCAACGCATGTTGGTGCTGTAGTACTCGATATTGCTCATGCTCTCGACGCCGGCCACCATGACGCAATCGGCGACGCCAGTCTGAATCTGCATCGCGGCATTGATCACGGCCTGCAGGCCCGAGCCGCAGCGCCTGTCAACGGTGTAACCGGGCACTTCATCTGGCAGCCCGGCCAGAGACGCGGCGTAGCGACCTATGCAGGGCGCTTCGCTGGACTGGTAAGACTGCGAAACGATGACTTCTTCGATCAAGTGTTGCGGCACCTGAGAGCGCTCAAGCACCGCACGAATCACTTCGGCGACCAGTTGCGCGGCCGTCAGTGGTGACAATCCACCGCCAAACTTGCCGATGGGCGTGCGCAGTGGAGAAACGATGTAGGCGTAGGACATGGCGGTCTCTGTTTATTGTTTTTTTATGCGTTGTGATAGGTCAGTTGTAATTTCTTGACGCTCAGTAGAGCAATGCCGCCCCCCCGAGTTACCACCCGCCTAGGGTGGGCGGATGAGTCGCGAGGCTGTTCATTCGGTGCGAACTCCTGGACCTGCGTCGCGCGCGGACGCAGCTATCCAGCAGAGACTACGGACCGGTGTTCAGCTCCGAACTCTGCGTTACACTCCGATTGGCTCGCCTTGCTAAAAATAAGAACTGGATAATCCGATGGACAAAACACGCAGGCCCACTAAAGCGTCTACCTCTGATCAGAACCTGCATCCGATCGTTAGCAGCAAGCTGATTTCCCCGCGCAGTACCGGCCGCCTGATAGCCCGGGAAACGTTGCAGGAAAAAATGGTGGATGCTCGTCACCTACGCTGCATTGTGCTCAAAGGGCCGGCTGGCTATGGCAAGACCTCGACGCTGATCACCTGGCGCCAGAGCCTGCTGCCACTTGGCTTCGATGTCGCTTGGCTGACCTTGACCAGCGAAGACAACGAACTCACGCGTTTTCTCGACTATCTGCTGGCCAGCCTGGCGCAAATCGACCCGAAAATGGTCCGTGAAGCCACCCAACTGGAAGGCCGCGGCATCGACAGCGAAGCCGTGGAACGCACCGTGATCACCCTGGTTCGCAACATGACCGTCCGCTCGCAGGAGTTGGTGCTGGTGCTCGACGATCTGCACCACCTGACCGATGTCGGTATCCACCGGGCCCTACAATGGTTGATCGATTACGCGCCATCCAACCTGCACCTGGTGCTGGTCTCTCGCAGTACTGTTCCCCTCTCCCTGGCACGTCTGCGCAGCCAGGGACAGGTGCTGGAACTGAACTTGCAAGACTTGCGTTTTTCCCCGGCCGAATCCGAACGGTTCCTCAAAGCCCAGCTTGGCGACATCACCACCGGCGACGCCCAGACCATGCATGAACTGACAGACGGCTGGGTGGCCGGCCTGCAATTGCTCGCAGTCAGCCGCAAGAGCAATCGCCCGGATTCGGCAACCAATGCGCCATTGGCAGCGCCCATGCGCGACAACCAGGCCTTCTCCAGGTTCTTTGAGATCGAGGTGCTGTCACACCTGTCACCTACCGACCTGGATCTGCTACTGCTCATGGCGGTGTGCAACAGATTCTGCGCCTCGCTGTGTGCCGCATTGACCGGCAACCCGGAAGCGGTCAACGACGCGACCGCGCTACTCGCACGCATGGAAAGCGACAACCTGTTCCTCATTCCAGTGGACAGCGCCGAATGGGAAACCTGGTATCGCTTGCACCCACTGCTACGAGAAACCCTGCTCAAGTTTTTCGAGTCGCGTACTACGACCGAGCAACAGGCAGTGCATGCTCGGGCCTGGAACTGGTTTCGTGACAACAACCATTTCGACGAAGCTGTACGTCACGCAGTACTCGGCGGCGAGGCCGGGGCTGCCGCCAGGCTCGTCGAAGAACATGCCGAAGCACTCTATGCCCATGGCGACCTGCGCCTGCTGGTTGAGCTGGTTCGTTTGCTGCCACTGGAGCAAGTCCAGGCCAGCGTGAAACTACGCATCGTTAAGGCACGAATGCAATTGTTCACTCGCGACTTCATCGCCTGCTCCGAGAACCTTGAGCAATTGCTGCATGACGTTCCTGAAAGCGAAGTCCACGATCGTTTCCGCCTGGCCTTGCTCAAAGCGACTCTCTCGGTGCAACGGGACGACACCGACGGCGCGCTGAGCGTACTTTCACAACTACTCAACCCACCGGCCGGCAGCGCCAGTGTGATCGTAGGTGGCTGTGCCAACATACTTTCCTGGCTGTATATGCATCTTGGCCAATATGAAAAAGCGCGCCAGGTACAACTCGATCGTCCGCCCCTTTTTATCAATGGCCAACCATTGGTGGGAACATCTGCCGGAAGCCTGCAAGGCCGATGCCTGATTGGCTTGAGTCTGGCCCTCGAAGGCCAGATGACCGAAGCAGAGCGCGTGTATCGCGCAGTGCTGCATGAGGCCGAGCGCTGTGGCAAAAGCGGTGCCGACGCCACCTACCTGTCGGCGGCGCTGCTCGGAGAAGTGCTGTACGAAATCAACGATGTCGACGCCGCGTTCAAGCTGCTGGCGCGCTGGATCGACATACTTGAACGGATCTCCATCCCTGATTCGGTGCTGCGCGTCCTGGAGGTGCTGTGGAAGTCGCAATGGCTGGCCGGAAACCAGCAGGAAGCCTTCGCCCTGCTTGAGCGCCTCGATGACTATGCGACCAAATTGGGGCTAGATCGCTTGCAAGCCTACAGCCTGACCTGGCAGGTCCACTGGCACCTGCTGCTCGGCGAAAACGCTGCGGCGCAAATCAAGCTGACGCGTCTGGACGGTATCAATGCGCGCCACCCCGATGCCGACAACAGTGCGCTCAAAGAAATCAACATCCTGACGCAGAATGCCCATGTTCGCTGGCAGCTGGCTCAAGGAGACCTGGAAGGTGCCTCACAGCGGGTGGCGCAATTGATTGAGCTGTGCGAAAGCCACCGGCGCCAGCTCGGCGTGGTTCGCTTGCTAATACTCAGCGCGGTGATTGATAACCAGCGCGGCCTCATGGATGCGGCCCGCGACAAGGTCCTCGAAGCGCTGTATCGCGGGCAGCGCCTCGGCCTGGTACGTAGCCTGCTCGACGCCCATCCCAAGGCGATGGAATTGATCAGCGAAGTCGCTGGCAATGAGCAACTTGATCCAGTGTTGACGTTTTACGTCGAGCGCCTGCAGGCGGCACAACTACCCACCCAGGCCGCACAACCCCAGGTGCAGGCCGGCAGTGAACTGCGGCGCAAGAAAAGAGCGACGAAGGGCATAGTCGAACCCTTGAGCGAGCGGGAAATCGAAGTGGTCGGCATGCTGGCCCAGACCTTGCCGAACAAGAAGATCGCCCGTGCACTGGGCTTGTCGCCCGAGACAGTGAAATGGCACCTCAGCCAGATCTACAGCAAACTTGGCGTCAACAGCCGGGATGAGGCGGTAGCCCGGATGCGGGATCTGGAAGCGAAAAGCTCCCGCTGATTCGTGAGATCGCAGGCATCTGTCGCTGGCAGCTCCGGCAGGTTTTCAGCGCGTCCGAAGCCTGTTTTGGATCAATTGACTTCCCCACATTGAGACCCGAACACGCAACAACACATCCTCCCGCAACACCAGTGCCACCCAACCCGGGTGGCCCTGGCTGACACTCCAGGTCCGAGCATGGTGGGCATATCCCAACCTGCCATATGGAATCCTGGAGGCTTCAGTGCATATCATCCGAACCGTCTTTCGTGACGATCATGAAATGTTTCGCAACACCGTTCGCCGCTTCTTCGAGCGCGAATGCGTTCCCCGCCAGCCCGAGTGGGATAAGGCCGGCCAGTGGGATCGTGATATTTGGCTCAAGGCCGGTCACGAGGGCTTGCTGGGTATCACCATCCCCACCGAGTACGGCGGCGGTGGTGGCGACTTCGGACACAGCGCCGTCTACAACGAAGAGTTCGCAGTTGCGGGTCTGTCCGGCAACGGACTGGGCATGCACTCGGACATCATCGCCCCCTACATCAACCGTTGTGGCAGCGAAGAACAAAAGCAAAAGTGGCTGCCGGGCGTGTGCAGAGGCGAAATCATTCTAGCCATTGCCATGACCGAACCCGCAACTGGCAGTGACCTCAAAGCCGTGCGTACCACCGCCGTGCGCGATGGCGACGAGTATGTGATCAACGGCAGCAAGACTTTCATCAGCAATGGCCTGACCGCCGACCTGATCATCGTCGTATGCAAGACCGATCCAGCCGCAGGAGCCAAGGGCATCAGTCTGATCGCCGTGGAAGCGGACCGTGCTGGCTTCCAGCGCGGCCGCAAGCTTGAAAAAGTCGGCCAGCACGCCCAGGACACCGCCGAATTATTCTTCGATAACGTTCGCGTTCCCGTGAGCAACCGCCTCGGTGAGGAAGGCAAGGGTTTCTCCTACCTGATGGGCGAACTGCCTCAGGAGCGCTTCTCCATCGCCGTTTCTGCTGCTGCCCGACTGGAAGCGACCCTCGGCCACACCCTGGCCTACGTAAAGGATCGCAAGGCCTTTGGCCAGACGGTCTGGGACTTCCAGAACAGCAAATTCAAGCTGGCCGACATCAAGGCCCAGGCCACCGCCGTGCGCCTGATGATCGATTACTACCTGGGCGAACACATGCGCCGCCGCCTGACCCTGGAAGAAGCGGCCATCGCCAAGCTGTTCGCCACTGAATCTCTGGGTAAGGCCCTGGACGACATGGTCCAGCTGCACGGCGGTTACGGCTACATGCTCGAGTACCCGGTTGCACGGGCGTTCGTCGATATGCGTGTAACGCGCATCTACGGTGGCACCAGCGAAGTCATGCGCGAAATGATCGCGCGCAAGCTCTAAACCTCCAACAACAAGGAAAACCCCATGAGCAATAAAGTATTCGTCGCCGGCGTCGGCATGATTCAATTCAAAAAACCAGGCACCAGCGACACCTACGATGTGATGGGTGGACAGGCTATCAGCCAGGCTCTTGCCGACTCGGGCCTGGACTTCAATGACATTCAGCAAGCCTACGCCGGCTATGTCTACGGCGACTCCACCTGCGGACAGAAGGCCCTGTACCGCGTGGGCATGACCGGCATTCCGGTGATCAACGTCAACAACAACTGCGCCACGGGGTCCTCGGCGTTGTTCCTGGCGCGCCAGGCTGTACAAAGCGGCGCAGTGGACTGCGCCCTGGCGTTCGGATTCGAGCAGATGAACCCGGGTGCCCTTAAGTCCGTCTGGACCGACCGTCCGCCAGCACTGGAACGTGCTAATCAACTGGTCGACGAATTGGTTGGCATGCCCGAGATGCCCAACGCTATTCGTCAGTTCGCCGGCGCAGGCCGTGCGCACATGGAGAAGTACGGCACCAAGCTGGAAACTTTCGCCAAAATTCGCGCCAAGGCCAGCCAACACGCCGCACGCAATCCATTGGCAGTATTCCGCAACATCGTCAGCACCGATGAAGTACTGGCCTCGCCTGTGCTGTGGGAAGGTGTATTGACCCGCTTGATGGCGTGCCCACCGACTTGTGGTGCCGCTGCGACTATCGTTGTGTCCGAAGCCTTTGCCAGGAAACGCGGCCTGCGCACTGACGTGCTTATCGCGGGCCAAGCCTTGGCCACCGATACCCCGAGCACTTATGAAAACCGCGATATGATCCGCGTAGTAGGTTTCGACATCACCCGTCTTGCGGCAAAGCTGGCCTATGAACAAGCCGGTATCGGGCCAACAGACATCGACGTGATTGAACTGCACGACTGCTTCGCCCAGAACGAACTGCTGACGTACGAAGCCTTGGGTCTGTGCGCCGAAGGTGGGGCCGAGCAACTGGTCAATGACGGCGACAACACTTACGGTGGGAAATGGGTAGTCAACCCGTCGGGCGGCCTGCTCTCTAAAGGCCACCCGCTGGGTGCCACGGGCCTGGCGCAGTGCTACGAACTGACCCATCAACTGCGCGGTACCGCTGAGCAGCGTCAGGTGGAAGGCGCGCGCATTGCGGTGCAACACAACCTCGGCCTGGGCGGCGCGGGTGTGGTCACCGTGTTCCAAAAGAACTGAAGTAGCAGCACTCCCGACTGAAAATCGGTGAGTCCACTGCCGTTGATGGCAACGGCAGTATCCCATCCTTTGCACCTGCCCAGCCTGTTTACACAGGCTGGGCCAGGTCCACCTGGCATCTCATGCTACCTGCATCAGCTTCGCGTACACCTGCAAGTGATGGTCGTCGTCACCAAACTGCCGAGCAACCATTAGCAGATGTTTGGCATGGTGAGAGAGCACGTACTCCCAAGTCAGACCGATCCCGCCGTGCAACTGAATGCCTTGGTCGGCAATAAACCGGCTCGCGCGACTGACGATAAACTTGGTCGCCGCCAGTACACGGCTACGCTCGTCACTGTCCTGCTGATCGGCTACACATGCGGCGAGCAGCGTCATGGAAGTGGCTTGATCGAGTTCGATGCGCATGTCCACCATACGGTGCTGCAACGCCTGGAACTTGCCGATAGGCTGGCCAAATTGCTGGCGGGTTTTCAGGTAATCAAGTGTCAGATTGCAGGCCGTTTCCATGCTGCCGACGGCCTCGGCGCATTGTGCAGCGATCGTGCGGCCTTGCTGATAACGCAATGCTGGCAAGGCTTGTCCCACCTCCCCTAATACGTCGCTGCTTTTGACGAATACGTCCTCCAGGTACAACTCACAGGCTTGGCGCCCATCCATGGTTGCAAACGATCGCCGGCGCACTCCGCGATCCTGCGGATCGACGAGAAACAAGCTGATTCCCTTCTCTTTTCGAGCTTCGTGACTGGTTCGGGCGGACACCAATATCAGCCCGGCATTCTGCCCGGCAACCACCACCGACTTGCGACCATTGAGTTTCCAGCCGCCCGTCACCGGCTCCGCGAGTGTTTGTACATCATGCAGTTGGTAGTGGCTTTGCGGCTCTTCGAGAGCTACCGTCATTTGCAGATCGGCACTGCCGAGTTGGGGCAGCAGCGCGTCTTTCTGTGCCTCGGTACCTAACTGGGCAACCAGCCCACCGGCAAAAATCACCGAGTGCAGGTAAGGCTCCAGGCACAGGCTTCGACCCAGCTCGGTCATGATCAACATGTTGTCCACGCCGGTGCCGTTGAAGCCACCGTACGCCTCAGCAAATGGCACAGCGCATAAACCCAGGTCTCCCAGTTGCTGCATGAACTCACGGCTGTAACCGTGTTCGCTTTGGCGAAATTTTTCACGTTGCTCGAAACTGTAGGTGTCACGCACTAACCGTGCGACGGTGTCTTGCAGCATCAACTGCTCTTCGTTCAAGTTGAAATCCATGGTCGGCCCCTTACAGTTTGAGAATAATTTTCGCGAAGATGTTCTTTTGGACTTTGTTGGCGCTCATCACTACCTCTCTTGTTTTTTTCTGAATGCGACCGCCATCGCGCAGCGCTCCGTGGGGCCTGGAAAAAAGAATCACAACTGGCGCGCGATGAGTTCGCGCAGCACTTCGCTGGTGCCACCGAAGATGCGCGCCACGCGCATGTCGATGAAGGCGCGGGCGATCGGGTACTCCATCATGTAGCCGTAACCGCCGTGCAGCTGGACCATGTCGTCAATGCATTTGCACAAGGTTTCGGTGGCGAACAGTTTGGCTATGGCCGACTCTTGCACCGTGAGGCGGCGACGCATGTGTTCGCCTATGTAGTGGTCGATGGTCAGGCGCACGGCCGTTGCCTGGGCCTTGATGTCGGCGAGTTTGAATTTGGTGTTCTGGAAGTCCCAGACGGTCTGGTTGAACGCCTTGCGATCCTTCACGTATTCGACGGTCTGTTCCAGCAAGCGTTCGAGTTTGACGGCGCTGTACAGCGCGATCACCAGGCGCTCTTGTGGCAGCTCTTCCATCAGGTGCATGAAGCCTTTGTTTTCTTCACCGAGCAGGTTGCCCACCGGCACGCGCACGTTATCGAAGAACAGTTCTGCGGTGTCGGCGGCATGCTGGCCGACCTTTTCCAGCTTGCGCCCACGACGGAAACCTTCACGGTCGCACTCGACCATGATCAGGCTGCAACCCTTGGCGCCGGCGCTCGGGTCGGTCTTGCACACCACCACGACCATGTCACAGGTCAGGCCGTTGCTGATGAAGGTTTTGCTGCCGTTAATGACCCACTCGTCACCGTCACGCACGGCGCTGGTACGAACAGCCTTGAGATCGGAACCGGTGCCCGGCTCAGTCATGGCGATCGCCAGCACGGTTTCACCGCTGCAGATTTTCGGCAGCCATTGGTGTTTCTGTTCTTCGGTGCCGAGTCGCACGATGTAAGGCGCCGTAATGTCCGAGTGCACACCCAGGCTCCAGCCCGAGACACCGACGCGGTAGAGTTCTTCGATCAACACCGCCGAGTGGCCGAAGTCACCGCCACCGCCGCCGTATTCGGTCGGCACGGTGAGGCACAGCAAGTTATGTCGACCGGCCTGGAGCCAGGTTTCCCGGTCGACCTGCCCAGCCGCGTCCCACTGTGCCTGCTTGGGCAAGCATTCACGCTCGAAGAAACGACGAGCGGTTTCGCGCAGCATTTCGTGGTCTTCACGGTAGACGGTACGGTTGATATGCATCGGGATCTCCAGTGGATGGTCAGGCAGGTGTGCGCATGGGACGTCCTTCAGGCCTTGAAACCCAGGCCCTGCCCATGCAAACGCTCAATGGCGGCGCTGTCGAACCCCCAGTCGCGCAACGCATCAACGCCATGCTCGCCGCGTTGCGGTGCCGAGCGCGGTTGCGCGGAAGGCGTACCAAGGAAACGCGGGGCCGGAACCGGCTGGACGACGCCGTCGACTTCAATAAAACTGCCGCGTGCCACGCTGTGGGGATGCCCGGCGGCCTCGGCAAGGCCGAGCACCGGCGCCACACAAGCATCGCTGTCGGCAAACGCTTCGGCCCACTGTTCACGCGTACGGCCAAGGAACGCGGCAGTGAACGCCTCACGCAAACGCGGCCATCCGGATCGGTCGTGCTGGCTCGGAAGGTCTGCACCTGCCAGGCCAAGGATGTCCAGCATTTCGGCGTAGAAACGCGACTCGATTGGCCCGATCGACATGTGCTGGCCGTCGCGGGTTTCGTAGGTGTCATACCAGGGCGCGCCGCCGTCGAGCAGGTTGCTGCCGCGCTGTTCGGTCCAGTGACCGCCGGCCAGCAGGCCCCAGATCACCGTGCCCAACTGCGCGGCACCCTCGGTCATGGCCGCATCGACCACTTGCCCGGCCCCGCCGCGTTGTACATTCACCAGCGCCGCCAGCACGCCCATTGCCAACAGCATGCCGCCACCACCGTAATCGCCCACCAGGTTCAATGGCGGCACCGGGCGACCACCTGCCGGGCCAATGGCCGACAGCACGCCCGACAAGGCGATGTAATTCAGGTCATGGCCTGCACGGTCGGCCATCGGTCCGGTCTGGCCCCAGCCGGTCATGCGCGCGTAAACCAGACGCGGATTGCGCGCCAGCGCCACTTCAGGCCCAAGGCCCAAACGCTCCATGGTGCCCGGACGAAAACCTTCAATCAGCACATCGGCACGCTCGATCAACTCCAGCGCGGCAGCGACGCTTTCCGGGCGTTTCAGGTCCAGGGTGACCGAGCGCCGATTGCGCCCTATAACATCGGCGCGCTTGCCTTCCAACTTCGGGCCCAGGTCGCTAGCCGCCACCGGGCGGTCGATCCGCACGACGTCGGCACCCATGTCGGCCAGCAGCATCGTGCCAAAAGGCGCCGGGCCGATTGCCTCAAATTCAACCACTCGAATACCGCTCAGTACGCCCATTGCTGCCGCTCCACGGTTATAACGGAGCGCCAGACAGCACCCCTGTTTTGTCCAGTCCAGTAAATCAATCCCAATGCCTGCGACCGCCACCCGACTCGGGTGGCGGTCGTTCATGCCCACCCGCCTATCGTAACCATCAGCTCAAGAGGTGCGACTCGCACCTGGCATCAGCGCCTGGCCCAGCGAGTTCGACGGCGCGCAAGCACCGACTATCAAAAACAAAAAAGGAAAAACACGATGAGCAATAAGGTATTCGTTGCTGGCGTCGGCATGATCCAGTTCAGGAAACCGGGGACCAACGAGCCCTACGATGTCATGGGTGAACAGGCGATCCGCCAGGCCCTGGCCGACTCGGGCCTGGACTTCAATGATATCCAGCAGGCCTATGCCGGTTACGTCTACGGCGACTCCACCTGCGGCCAGAAAGCCCTGTACCGCGTGGGCATGAGCGGCATCCCGCTGGTCAACGTCAACAACAACTGCGCCACCGGTTCCAGCGCCCTGTTCCTCGCCCGTCAGGCCGTACAAAGCGGCGCGGTTGAATGTGCCCTGGCGTTTGGCTTCGAGCACATGAACCCGGGCGCGCTGAAATCCGCCTGGAGCGATCGCGCGCCGGCCACCGAGCGAGCCCTGGTGCTGGCCAACGAATTGATCGGCATGCCTGATCTACCCAATGCCATCCGCCAGTTCGGCGGCGCAGGCTACGCCCACATGCAGAAGTACGGCACCCGGTTGGAAACCTTCGCCAAGATCCGCGCCAAGGCCAGCCGTCACGCGGCCAACAACCCGCTGGCGGTGTTCCGCAACGTGGTCAGCACCGAGGAAGTCATGGCCGCCCCGATGTTGTGGGAAGGCGTCATGACCCGCCTGATGGCCTGCCCGCCGACTTGCGGCGCTGCCGCCACCATCGTGGTGTCCGAGGCGTTCGCGAAAAAACACGGCCTGCGCACCGACGTGTTGATGGCCGGCCAGGCGCTGACCACCGACCTGCCGAGCACCTATGACGCCAGGGACATGATCCGCGTGGTCGGTTTCGACATGACGCGCATGGCAGCAGATATCGCCTACAACCAGGCCGGCATCGGCCCGCAAGACATCGACGTGATCGAGTTGCACGACTGCTTCGCCCAGAACGAACTGCTGACCTACGAAGGCCTGGGTTTGTGCGAGGAAGGCGGTGGCGAGCAATTGGTCAACGATGGCGACAACACCTACGGCGGCGAATGGGTGACCAACCCGTCCGGCGGCCTGCTCTCCAAAGGTCACCCGCTGGGCGCGACCGGCCTGGCCCAATGCTACGAGCTGACCCACCAATTGCGTGGCACTACGGAGCAGCGTCAGGTGCAGAACGCGCGGATTGCGGTGCAGCACAACCTTGGCCTGGGCGGCGCCTGCGTGGTGACTGTGTACCAAAAAAACTGATGCGGCCGCAAAAGGAGCCATTTACATGATCGACAAAAAACACATTGGCAGACGACTGCCGACGTTCCTCGCCACCGCCGAAGCCGGGCAACTTCGCTTCTTCGCCAAGGCCACCGGGGAAACCAACCCGATTTACTTCGACGAGCAGGCCGCGCGCGACGCCGGGTATCCCGGCCTGCCACTGCCGCCAACCTTCCTGTTCTCGCTGGAATTTCAGATCCCGTCCAACGCCTGGCGTGACGAATTGGGCATCGTCACCTCGCGCATTCTGCACGGTGAAGAGTCCTTCCGTTACCACCGCATGGCCTATGCCGGTGACACGCTGCGCTTCGATGTGTGCATCGCCGACATCTACGACAAGAAAGGTGGCGCGCTGGAATTCGTGGTGCGCGAAACCCGAGTCACCAATCAGCACGGTGAGCACGTCGCGGACCTGCGCAGCGTGCTCGTGCAACGCAACAGCTGAAGCGGAGAACCCTGATGAATGCGATAAGCCTGGAAAAAATCAATGTCGGCGACACCCTGCCGCCGCTGGCCCTGCCTCCGATCAACCGCACCACGCTGGCCCTGTTTGCCGGCGCTTCGGGTGATCACAACGCGATTCATATCGACACTGACTACGCACGCAAGGCCGGCATGCCCGATGTGTTCGCCCACGGCATGTTGTCGATGGCCTACCTCGGTCGACTGCTGACGCAGTGGGTCGATCAGCGCCAGGTGCGCGAGTTCGGCGTGCGCTTTCTCGGCATCACGCACCTGGGCCATCAGATCACTTGCAGTGGCACTGTCGTCGACCTTTTCGAGGTCGAGGGCGAGCAGCGGATCAAAGTCGAAGTGCGCACCACCAATCAATACGGCGAAACCAAGATCGTTGGCGACGCCGTGATCGCTCGGTAAATAAAACTGATAACTGAGGAGCAACACCCCATGGCAAAACTTGAAGGCAAAGTCGCACTGGTCACCGGCTCCGGGCGCGGCATCGGCCAGCAAATCGCCCTGAAACTGGCAAGCGAAGGCGCGCGCATCGTGATCAACGACCTGGACGCCGATCCGGCCCACGAGACCGCGGAACTGATCCGGAAGTTGGGTGGTGAAGCGGCCGTATGCCACGGCAACGTCAGCGCCCCGGACTTTGGCGACCGCTATATCAAGACCGCAATGGACAACTTCGGCGGCATCGACATCATCGTCAATAACGCCGGCTACACCTGGGACGATGTGATCCAGAAGATGAGCGACGAACAGTGGTACGCGATTCTCGACTGCCACATGACTGCGCCCTTTCGCATCCTGCGTGCGGCGTATCCGATCATCAAGGCCCAGGCCCAGGCAGATGCGGCGCAAGAGCGTGAAGTGTTCCGCAAGGTGGTAAACATTTCTTCGGTGTCGGCTCTTAATGGCAACGCCGGGCAAATGAACTATTCCTCGGCCAAGGCCGGTGTGATCGGCATGACCCGGGCACTGGCTCGCGAGTGGGGTCGGTTCAAGGTCAACGTCAATGCCGTAGCTTTCGGTTTCATCGAAACCCGCATGACCATGGCCGACGCCCACGCCGGTGCGACCGTGAACATCGAAGGCCGCGATATCCGCGTCGGAATCAGCCCGGAAGCCGCCAAGTCGTTCGCGCAACGCAATCCGCTGGGCCGCCCGGGAACGGTGCAGGAAGCCGCCGACGCGGTGTATCTGTTCTGCTCGCCCGAGTCGAACTACATCACGGCCCAGACCATCGCGGTTGCTGGCAATCTGCAATAACCAGCAAGCAATGTGGCGAGGGGTCAATCTCCTCGCCACAATCGCTGTGCCTGAGCGTTGATGAGCGCAGGATCAACTTATGAACATGACTGAAATCAACATCCGCCTGGCTGCCATCAAACTGATTTCGCGTAACGGCTACGAGGCGATGAGCCTGCGCAAACTCGCGGCGGAAGCAGGCATTAACGCCTCGACTCTGTACATCTACTACAAGAGCAAAAGCGAGCTGCTGCTCGAACTGATTCTGGAATACCTGCAGGGGTTGACTCGTGAATGGACGCGCTGCCGCCCGAAAGCCGCCACTGCCGACGTCAAGCTCCATGCCTTCATTGCCTGCCACGTACGTTATCACCTGGAACACCAGAACGAAGCCATGGCCGGCAATCTCGAACTTAGAAGCCTCGGGGAAGAAGATCTTAAGCAGGTCCGAAAGGCTCGGCGTGTGTATTTGAACGACTTGCAGGACATTCTCGAACAGGGGGTCAAGGAGGGCTCGGTCAGCTGCGCCGAACCGAAACTGATGGCACGCACCCTGTTCAACATGCTCACCCACGCTTGCGTCTGGTATCAGGCCGAGGGCCGTTGGGGTGTCGATGACGTCATCCGGCACTACTCAGAACTGGTGCTGAAAATGCTCGGTACTGCCCCCATCCCGTCGCCGCGGATGGCTGCTCCACGAACGGTGATTAACCGCCGTAGCGCGCCCACGGAGGTGCGTCCATGTGTGATCTGATGCAGCCGTTTTCCATGTCCGGCAAAACCGTATTGGTAGCCGATGGCGCCACGCGTTTGGGTGCTCATTTTGCTCGACTGATCAGCCTAGCGGGTGCTCGGGTGGCCATTGGCGCGCAACATCCTTCGCAGTTGGAGCAACTGGTGGCGGACCTCCGCTGGGAAGGTGGCGAAGTCATCATCGTCGCGCTGGACACCGCTCGGCGGCCAAGCATCGAGGCCGCCCTGGACACCGTGCAGGTGCACTTTGGCAGCGTCGATGTGCTGATTAACAACAGTGCCGAACACGAACACATCGCCCTGAACAACCACATTGTCCACTGCACCAGCCTGCATATGATCAAAGCCGAGCGTGGGGGCAGCATCCTCAATATCAACCCGCCACCGCGCCCTATCACTGAACCTAACCCTTGCCTGCGGCCCAACAGCAGCCTGATCCGGATGACTAGAGCCATGGCCCAGTCGCTGACGCCCCACCGTATTCGCGTCAACGTCATCGCCCCGCGGGGCGGGAAGGATTATGAGGACGGACTGCAGGAACTCGATGGCCCCCTATTACTGCGGGCCAGCGGCGCGGGTGCCAGCGTGACCGGTACCGTGCTGCATGTCGACCCGCGAAACACTTGAAGCATGGCGCTCTTCAAGTAACGCCACCTGATACTAGTGGTGCGCTTTCGGCGGTGTCCCTTGAGCATGGCCGTCGCACTGGTTTGACTTAGATCGGCGTACTTGGCGCGCCGATCGGTAATTAAAAAACGCGAAATCACCAATGCTTAGGCACCCAAGTCCGTAAGCGGATGGCGAACACCGCTGACAAGCCGTTTGGGGCGAATCCGCCATGTTCCTCCATCAAACGACTCAATCCACTGGCCTCACGTTCAGGTATCCACCCCATCAAAACGGCGATGCCCAGCGCGATAAATCCGATAATTGCCGCGACCTTGAACATCGCGAACCAGAATTCGAACTCACCATACTTGGACACGCTGAAGAGGTTCGTCGCGACCAATGCAATAATCGAAACCAGGGCGTATGCCCAGGCATCGATCTGTGGGAACCATTGGTTCAATACATGCCCGGCCGCCAACGCTTCGATCGGTATCACCAGCACCCAAAACCACCAGTAGAGCCAACCAATGGTGAACCCTGCCCACCGCCCGATGGCCTGGTCGGCGTAGGTTGAAAACGAACCGGTATCCGGATTGGCCACAGCCATCTCACCCAGCATGCGCATCACCAGAACGACCAGCAAACCGGAGAACAGATACGCCAGCATCACGGCCGGGCCAGCGGCAGCGATTGCGTGCCCGGAACCGACGAACAACCCCGCGCCGATAATACCCGCGATGGAAAGCATTGTTACGTGACGAGGCTTGAAACCCTGCGCCAACTGACCACTCGAATCTTTGGAGCCCAGGCTGACCATTATATTTATTCTCTTGTGATCGAAATTGGGATGTACCGACTGATGGTTAGCCGAACCCTCTACGGGTGACACATTGCTCTCACGCTTGCTCTTTCAATCAACCATCAAAGTACGTTCTGCAATAAAACGGGTGGCAACCTTACCCGTCTTGTTCGGCGGTTTAAGTATCTGTATACGCCCCGTATGTATCTGATTTCGCCATGGTGACGGGTACTCGGTCGTTCCTTGAATGGCGTTCCTGCGCCGTCGGCAATGCACTTTTATGGTCGCAAGCTTGCACCACTGACGGCAGAACCATCCATATTCAGGTATGGCCGGTACACTTTTAATAAATAAAGGTGCTAATGGCTCCCTTCAGTTCAGAACTACGATGGTGGTCAGGTCTGGGCCGGCGACGGTCAGAGATCAACGGTCCAACCTTATATAACGCGTGGTCGTACAGAGAACCGCATACGTCGCTCTGGCGCAGATGGCTCAAAGGCAGCGTGGCAAGCTGATCTTTAGCCCACGATAGTTGCGGCACAGACCGCACGGGGCCAAACAAGATGCCCGCTCAGGGTGCCTGGCCAACGGCCTGAAAATGCCACGATACCGTGACGTGGTGTGAGTGCCGCAGCCGACACTTTCGGACGACCGACGACCATCTGGTTTGTCCGTGACCGTGAGGATTGCTGAATGCCTGATGAGATGTTGCACCTGCCTGTGGTCAACAGTCTGCTGGAGCGCCACAAGGGCTCTGCGGGTGCGCTGTTGCCCATTCTTCATGATATTCAGGAGCGCATCGGTTACGTCCCCGATGTCGCCGTCCCCGAGATTGCCCATGCCCTCAACCTGAGCCAGGCCGAGGTTCGTGGGGTGATCAGCTTCTACCATGATTTGCGTACCGCGCCGCCCGCGCGGCATATCCTGCGGCTGTGCCGGGCCGAGTCCTGCCAAAGTCGCGGTGCCGAGCAGCTTGCCGCGCAGTTGCGCGAGCGCCTGCAATTGGACGATCACGGCAGCAGCGCCGATGGCAGCATCAGTTTGCGCCCGGTGTATTGCCTTGGTGCCTGCGCCTGTTCGCCCGCCCTGGAGCTCGATGGCCGGGTGCATGCGCGGCTCAGTGCCGAGCGTCTGGATGCCCTGCTCGACGCTTGCCGGGAGGACGCATGATGCCGACGCTCTATTTGCCCTGTGATTCGCTTGCCCGTGCCGTGGGCGCCGATGAGGTGGCGGTGGCCCTGATCACTCAGGCCCGGGAACGCAATCTGCCGCTGGAGTTGCAGCGCACCAGTTCCCGTGGCTTGTACTGGCTGGAACCGCTGCTGGAGGTGGACAGTCCGCAAGGTCGGGTCGGCTTTGGTCCGCTGACGGCTGCGGATGTGCCGTCTGTACTTGATGCGCTGCAAGGTGAACCGTCTTCTCATCCGCTGGCCTTGGGCTTAGTCGAAGAATTGCCTTATCTGAAGACTCAACAACGCCTGCTGTTCGCCCGTGCCGGTATTACCCGGCCGCTGTCTCTGGAGGATTACCGGGCCCACGGTGGTTTCGAGGGTTTGACCCAGGCCATCGCCATTGGCGGCGAGCAGACCGCGACGGCGGTGTTCGATTCGGGCCTGCGTGGCCGTGGCGGCGCGGCCTTCCCTGCCGGGATCAAGTGGCGCACGGTGCGCAGCACTCAGGCGGCGCAGAAATATATCGTGTGCAACGCCGACGAAGGCGACTCCGGCACCTTTGCCGATCGCATGTTGATGGAAGGTGACCCCTTCCTGCTGATCGAAGGGATGGCCATTGCCGGTCTCAACGTCGGGGCCAGCTACGGCTACATCTATGTGCGCTCGGAATATCCACAGGCCGTGGCCACATTGCGCGAGGCGCTGGACATCGCCCGTTGTGCCGGTTACCTCGGCGCCAATGTCGGCGGCAGCGGCCAGGCCTTTGATATGGAAGTACGAGTCGGTGCCGGCGCTTACATCTGCGGTGAGGAAACCGCGCTGCTGGACTCTCTCGAAGGCAAGCGCGGGATCGTCCGTGCCAAGCCCCCCATCCCCGCCTTGCAGGGCCTTTTTGGCCTGCCGACTCTGGTGCACAACGTGTTGACCCTGGCCTCGGTACCGCTGATTCTGGCCAAGGGCGCGCAGTTCTATCGCGATTACGGCATGGGCCGCT
>CAYVPI010000060.1:0-28326 GCA_964453495.1 uncultured Pseudomonas sp.
CCGGGGTGTTCGGCTTGACGCGACCACGGGCGATACGGCCAACGCCGATAACACCGAGGAAGCTGTTGTAGTCCAGAGCGGAGATCTGCATCTGGAACGGGCCGTCACGGTCAACGGCCGGAGGCGGAACGTGGTCGACTACCGCCTGGTACAGCGGAGTCATGTCTTCCGCCATGGCGGTGTGGTCCAGACCGGCAATACCGTTCAGGGCCGAAGCGTAAACAACCTGGAAGTCCAGTTGTTCTTCGGTAGCACCGAGGTTGTCGAACAGGTCGAAGATCTGGTCCAGAACCCAGTCCGGACGCGCGCCTGGACGGTCAACCTTGTTGATCACCACGATTGGACGCAGGCCGGCTTCGAAAGCCTTCTTGGTCACGAAACGGGTTTGCGGCATAGGGCCGTCTTGAGCGTCAACCAGCAGCAGAACGGAGTCGACCATCGACATTACGCGTTCAACTTCGCCGCCGAAGTCGGCGTGGCCCGGGGTGTCCACGATGTTGATGTGGTAGCCGTTCCAGTTGATGGCGGTGTTTTTCGCCAGAATGGTAATACCGCGCTCTTTTTCCTGGTCGTTGGAGTCCATCACGCGCTCGTCGTTGAGCTCGTTGCGCTCCAGGGTGCCGGATTGACGCAGGAGTTTGTCTACCAGGGTGGTTTTACCATGGTCAACGTGGGCAATGATGGCGATGTTACGTAGATTTTCGATCACTTGTGTATCTCGATCAGAGGATTCGGTGTGCTGACAGGTCGTGGCAGCGATTAACAGTAGCGTCCGTGAAAGCCGTTACAGCTTGACGGTGGCGTCGGGGGGCCGGTGACGCAGGCCACAGGCAAACAGCCCCGGGCACTTAGCTCGGTCGATAAACGCGCACATTGGCATGCCCCTCACTGAGCAGATGGTGGGCATGCAGGCGACTCATCACGCCTTTGTCGCAATACAGCAGGTACTGACGAGTGGCGTCCAGTTCCTTGAAACGGCTGTTCAGTGCATAGAACGGCAACACCTTGACCTCGATGCCTTCGAGCTCAAGGGGCTGGTCTTCCTGGGCATCTGGGTGGCGGATATCGATGATGACCTGGCCGGCCAGCGCTTCGCTGACCTCCTCGACCTCGATGTCCTGGCCCAGCTCATCGATCACATTGTCGATGGAAACCAGCTTGGCACGCTCCAGGGCCCGCTCCAGCACCGCCATGTCGAACTGCTGTTCTTCATAGGCAACACGGTGTGGCTTGGCCTTGGTGGTGGGGTTGACCGAAATCACCCCGCAATATTCAGGCATATGCTTGGCGAAATCGGCGGTACCGATCGCGTTGGCCTGGTCAATGATGTCCTGCTTATGGCTGGCAAGCAATGGACGCAGCACCAGCTTGTCGGTCGCCGAACTGATCACCGAGAGGTTCGGAAGCGTCTGGCTGGACACTTGCGAGATAGCCTCGCCGGTCACCAGGGCATCAATTTGCAGACGATCGGCCATGCGCGTGGCTGCTCGCAGCATCATGCGCTTGAGAATCACACCCATGTGGCTGTTGTCGACCTTGCCCAGCAGCTCGCCCACCACTTCCTCGAATGGAATGCTGATGAACAGCACGCGCTGGGAGCTGCCGTACTTCTTCCAGAGAAAATGCGCGACTTCCATCACGCCCAGTTCGTGGGCACGGCCGCCAAGGTTGAAGAAGCAGAAATGGGTCATCAGGCCGCGACGCATCATCTGATAGGCGGCAACGGTGGAGTCGAAGCCACCGGACATCAACACCAACGTCTGCTCCAGCGAGCCCAGCGGATAGCCGCCAATGCCCTGGTGCTGACTGTGAATAATGAAGACGCGCTTGTCGCGGATCTCCAGGCGCACTTCCACGTCCGGGGTCTTGAGCTCGATCCCGGCAGCGCCGCACTGCTGGCGCAACTGGCTGCCAACATAACGGTCCACGTCCATCGAGCTGAAGGTATGCTTGCCGGCGCGCTTGCAGCGCACGGCAAACATCTTGCCCGGCAGCAAGTGGCCGAAGTGCTGCTTGCACTGGGCTACCAGGTCATCCATCTCGCCCAG
Organism: uncultured Pseudomonas sp.; assembly: GCA_964453495.1. GTDB lineage: Bacteria > Pseudomonadota > Gammaproteobacteria > Pseudomonadales > Pseudomonadaceae > Aquipseudomonas. The sequence continues at coordinate 2,049 of CAYVPI010000060.1, forward strand.
CGGGTATTCATCTACCTGCAGGAAGTGAGTGATGCCGGGGACGCAGGTCAGGCGCTCGACCATCTCGCGCAGCACTTTCTGATCCTCGATGCGGGTGACAACCGTGAGGTTGTCCCACACGCCATCGACCACCAGCTTCGGGTCCAGATCACGGAGCACGACGCGGATGTTCTTGGCGAGCTGGCGGATGAAATGCTTGCGCACCGGCCGGCTCTTGATGGTGATCTCTGGGAAGACTTTAACGATTAGTTTCATGAAAAACTGCGCGCGAGGTGCCGGCCGAAAAAGGGGGGCGCGGATTATAGCGGAAATTGCTCAAGGTTTAACCAATTATCGTACAGACGGATTGAAGCGCACCAAAACGGGTCGTCGCACCAAGGGCGCGCCTCATATCGGTGCGATAAATTCCCTAAAAAAGCCATTTAATACCTGAAGCGCTTGAGTTTGGGGCGAAAAACCCAACTCAGGGCACTGGCATGCAATTTGCTCCCTTGTGAGGCAGGTTGCCTTGGCAGCATATTCGCGCCCGGCATCACCCAAATTACAGGGCTATCCATTACCAGCCCTAAGCCACCCCGGAGGACAACATGTCGAAGTCGGTTCAACTCATCAAAGATCATGACGTTAAATGGATTGATCTGCGCTTCACGGACACCAAAGGCACTCAGCACCACGTGACCATGCCGGCTCGCGATGCGCTGGATGACGACTTCTTCGAAGTCGGCAAAATGTTCGACGGTTCCTCCATCGCTGGCTGGAAAGGCATCGAAGCCTCCGACATGATCCTGATGCCGGACGACTCCACCGCTGTTCTGGATCCGTTCACCGAAGAACCGACCCTGATCCTGGTCTGCGACATCATCGAACCTTCGAGCATGCAAGGCTACGACCGCGACCCACGTGCGATCGCCAAGCGCGCTGAAGAGCACCTGAAAAGCACCGGCATCGGCGACACCGTATTCGCAGGTCCAGAGCCAGAGTTCTTCATCTTTGACCAAGTGAAGTTCAAGTCCGACATTTCCGGTTCCATGTTCAAGATCTACTCCGAACAAGGTTCCTGGATGTCCGACCAGGACATCGAAGGCGGCAACAAGGGCCACCGTCCAGGCGTCAAAGGCGGCTACTTCCCGGTTCCACCGTTCGACCACGACCACGAAATCCGTACCTCCATGTGCAACGCACTGGAAGAAATGGGCCTGACCGTCGAAGTTCACCACCACGAAGTGGCAACTGCCGGCCAGAACGAAATCGGCGTCAAGTTCAACACCCTGGTGAAGAAAGCCGACGAAACCCAAACCCTGAAGTACGTCGTGCACAACGTAGCCGATGCCTACGGCCGCACCGCTACCTTCATGCCTAAGCCCCTGTACGGCGACAACGGTTCGGGTATGCACGTTCACATGTCCATCTGGAAAGATGGCAAGAACACCTTCGCTGGTGAAGGCTATGCCGGCCTGTCCGACACCGCCCTGTACTTCATCGGCGGTATCATCAAGCACGGTAAGGCCCTGAACGGCTTCACCAACCCGGCTACCAACTCCTACAAGCGTCTGGTTCCAGGCTTCGAAGCTCCGGTAATGCTGGCCTACTCGGCTCGCAACCGTTCCGCTTCGATCCGTATTCCTTACGTGTCGAGCCCGAAAGCCCGCCGTATCGAAGCACGCTTCCCGGATCCAGCTGCCAACCCGTACCTGTGCTTCGCAGCACTGCTGATGGCTGGCCTGGACGGTATCCAGAACAAGATCCACCCTGGCGATGCAGCCGACAAGAACCTGTACGACCTGCCGCCTGAAGAGGCCAAAGAGATCCCACAGGTTTGCGGCAGCTTGAAAGAAGCCCTGGAAGAGCTGGACAAAGGTCGTGCGTTCCTGACCAAAGGCGGCGTTTTCAGCGACGACTTCATCGACGCTTACATCGCCCTGAAAAGCGAAGAAGAAATCAAGGTACGTACCTTCGTACACCCACTGGAATACGAGCTGTACTACAGCTGCTAATCCCGTGACGCTCGCGCAAGCGGCGTAATAGAGAGGCCTCCTTCGGGAGGCCTTTTTTTATCCCACGCACATTTCAGAACGTGCCGCTTCGCCACGGCCTAGCCCGGTGAAATACTTACCGGCAAGCTCTCAGAGAACGCCTTGATGTCGCCCGGACCACTCTCCTTTGCCGCAGGCCTGCTACTGTGCACCGCCCTGCTCGCCTGCAGCAGCGCCCCGCCCGTCCCGCCCACGCTGGCGCCCTTGCTCGACAGCATCGAACAACGCCTGGCGATTGCCGACCAGGTCGCCCTGAGCAAATGGGACAGTGGCAAGAACATTGAAGACCCGGCCCGTGAACGCGAGGTCATCGCCCGGGCTGTCGCAAATTCGCCGCGCTACCGATTGAGCGAAGAAGCAACTGCTGCATTTTTTGCCGACCAGATTGAAGCCAACAAGATGGTGCAGCATGCCCTGTTGTCAAAATGGCGAGCCGCTGGCCACGCACCCGATGTGCCGCGTGCAGATCTACGCACCGACATACGCCCACAGCTCGACCAGCTGCAGCACCACCTGCTGCAACAATTGGCCGACTTCAGCCCGCATCGCCGTGACCCCGGTTGCCCGGGATGGCTGGCCCATGCGGATCGCACCAGTCATTCAAGCCCGGAGCGCGCCCAGGCAATGATTCGCGCGCAAAAACAACTGTGCATCGATGACCAATAGCGACCACCAGCGAAATACCGAAACCTGCTTTATGCTGGCTTACCTCAGTTGTCAGGGAATCGCGATGCGTACCATGTTGACCATAGTAATGGGGCTGTTGGCCTTGCCGGTAAACGCCGAGATCTACAAACACACCGATGCAGAGGGCAACACCAGCTACACCGATCAACCTGCCGCTGGGGCTGTGAGCGAGCCGATAAAGCTTCCCCCGCTCAACAGCATCACACTGCCGCCACCTGCACCAGCACCGTCCCCCGCCGACAACCCGGTAGAAACCCAGGCCAAGACCCCCTACGCCCTGCAAGCGGGCAATCTGGTCGATCAACAGGCTATCCGCGCCAACGACGGCAACCTGATCGTCGAGGTATTGATTCAACCGCGGCTGCAACCTGAACATCGCCTGCAATTGCTGCTGGACGGTCAGCCTTACGGCCAGCCAAGCAACCTGGCGGCCTTGCAGCTGGTCAACCTCGACCGCGGTGAACACAGCCTGGCCATCCAGGTGCTGGAAGGTCAGGCCCTGGTGCAGCAAAGCCCCGCCATCAGGTTCACCGTGCTGCGAGCACATCGCGGGCCAGCCCAACGCACATCCCTCCAGCACTGATCGAACTATCGCTCTATATTGGTGCGTAAGATTGCGCTATCAACATACGGGAACCCCATTTTGGTTCAAAAAAAGAATTGGGTAGTGCATTTGAGTCACTAACGGGGCAGTAAAAGCGCTATTTTCTTGATATGGCGCTTCTTTTCGGAGCCTTGGTTTGGTTCTTGCATTTTCTTTGCATCAGCGGACTACCAGCGCGCTCGACCCCGGACATGTTCGAGGTCTCAATGTGCCAAAAGAGGTCAACGACAGCTAATGACCATCAGTGATGCACTGCACCGACTGTTACTCGACAACCTGACGACCGCAACCATCCTGCTCAACGCCGACCTGCGCCTTGAGTACATGAACCCTGCGGCAGAAATGCTACTGGCTATCAGTGGCCAACGCAGCCACGGCCAGTTCATCAGCGAACTGTTCACCGAATCGGCCGAGGCGCTGCACTCTCTGCGCCAGGCGGTGGAGCAGGCGCATCCCTTTACCAAGCGCGAGGCCATGCTCACGGCCTTGACCGGCCAGACCCTGACCGTCGACTACGCCGTCACCCCGATCCTGAGCAAAGGCGAAACCCTGCTGCTGCTGGAAGTGCATCCACGTGATCGCCTGTTGCGCATCACCAAGGAAGAAGCCCAGCTGTCGAAGCAGGAAACCACCAAAATGCTGGTGCGCGGCCTGGCCCACGAAATCAAGAACCCTCTGGGTGGCATTCGCGGCGCAGCGCAGCTGTTGTCACGCGAGCTGCCCGAAGAGCACCTCAAGGACTACACCAACGTCATCATCGAAGAGTCTGACCGCCTGCGTAACCTGGTCGACCGCATGCTTGGCTCGAACAAGCTGCCTTCGCTGGCCATGACCAACATCCATGAAGTGCTTGAGCGGGTGTGCAGCCTGGTCGAGGCCGAAAGCGGGGGCTGCATCACTTTGGTGCGCGACTACGACCCCAGCCTGCCGGATGTATTGATCGACCGCGAGCAAATGATCCAGGCCGTGCTCAATATCGTTCGCAATGCCATGCAAGCCATCAGCGGCCAGAACGAGCTGCGCCTGGGCCGCATCGCCCTGCGCACCCGCGCCATGCGCCAGTTCACCATCGGCCACACCCGGCACCGGCTAGTCACCAAAATCGAAATCATCGACAACGGCCCGGGCATCCCGGCCGAACTCCAGGAAACCATTTTCTATCCAATGGTCAGCGGCCGCCCAGATGGCACCGGGCTGGGGCTGGCCATTACCCAGAACATCATCAGTCAGCACCAGGGCCTGATCGAGTGTGACAGCCATCCCGGCCACACGACGTTCTCGATCTTCCTGCCACTGGAACAAGGAGCCACATCGACATGAGCCGTAGTGAAACCGTGTGGATCGTCGATGACGACCGTTCTATCCGTTGGGTCCTGGAAAAAGCCTTGCAACAGGAAGGCATGACCACCCAGAGCTTCGACAGTGCCGATGGCGTGATGAGCCGCCTGGCTCGGCAGCAGCCGGATGTGATCATTTCCGATATCCGCATGCCGGGCGCCAGTGGCCTGGACCTGCTGGCTCGCATTCGCGAACAGCACCCGCGTTTGCCGGTGATCATCATGACCGCCCATTCGGACCTGGACAGCGCGGTGGCGTCCTACCAGGGCGGCGCCTTCGAGTACTTGCCAAAGCCATTCGACGTGGATGAAGCGGTTTCTCTGGTCAAACGTGCCAATCAGCATGCCCAGGAGCAACAAGGCCTGGAAGTGGTGCCCAGCCTGACCCGCACTCCGGAAATCATCGGTGAAGCACCGGCGATGCAGGAAGTCTTTCGCGCCATCGGGCGCTTGAGCCATTCCAACATCACGGTACTGATCAATGGCGAGTCCGGCACTGGTAAAGAACTGGTTGCCCACGCCCTGCACCGCCACAGCCCTCGGGCGGCTTCGCCGTTCATCGCCCTGAACATGGCGGCGATCCCCAAGGACCTGATGGAATCTGAGCTGTTCGGCCACGAAAAAGGCGCCTTCACCGGCGCTGCCAACTTGCGCCGCGGACGTTTTGAACAGGCCGATGGCGGCACACTATTTCTCGACGAAATCGGCGACATGCCCGCCGACACGCAAACTCGCCTGCTGCGCGTACTGGCCGATGGTGAATTTTATCGAGTTGGTGGTCATGTGCCGGTCAAAGTGGACGTGCGCATCATCGCCGCCACCCACCAGAACCTGGAAACCCTGGTACACGCTGGCAAGTTCCGCGAAGACTTGTTCCATCGCCTGAACGTGATCCGCATTCATATCCCACGGCTGTCGGATCGCCGCGAAGACATCCCGACCCTGGCCAAGCACTTCCTCAGCCGCGCCGCCCAGGAACTGGCGGTGGAGCCGAAACTGCTCAAGCCCGAGACCGAGGAATACCTCAAGAACCTGCCCTGGCCGGGCAACGTGCGCCAGCTGGAGAACACTTGCCGCTGGATTACCGTGATGGCGTCCGGGCGCGAAGTGCACATTGGCGATCTGCCGCCAGAGCTGCTCAACCTGCCGCAAGACTCGGCCCCGGTCACCAACTGGGAACAGGCCTTGCGCCAATGGGCAGACCAGGCGCTTGCCCGCGGCCAATCGAGCCTGCTCGACAGCGCCGTGCCGACCTTCGAACGGATCATGATCGAAACCGCGCTCAAGCACACCGCCGGCCGCCGCCGCGATGCCGCCGTGCTACTGGGCTGGGGCCGCAATACCTTGACCCGCAAGATCAAGGAATTGGGGATGAAGGTTGCCGGGGGGGATGATGATGAGGGGGATGAAGGTTAATCCGCGTTCACGTTAAGGCCGCCTCGCGGGCAAGCCCGCTCCTACAGGAGTTTATGTCGTTCACATTATTGTGATTGAACACAAACCTGATGTAGGAGCGAGCTTGCCCGCGATAGGGCCCAAAAGATCACTGTAAAAACACGCCGCTTTTGTGCACCAACCCCATTCCATGCACCGCTGCAATGCGAAAATCCCTCCCTCCACCCCCTCCTGGCACAGTCCGCGCGCTGCCTCAAAAACCCCAAAACCACTCTGAAAGCCCCGTAAATCAAGGCCTCCACAAACTATTCAAGTCACTGCAACAAAACTGGCACACGCCCTGCATAGACTCTATCAACACCAGTTTTGGGGGCCTTGGTACAGGCAGGCCGGGGATTCCCCTCTTTTATTCCTCCCGCAGGCTAATCTCTAGCCTCCAGCGCCCGTCCACCGTTGCACCGGCCCATTCGCCGTGCAATGGGCGGGCCGCGACCAAGCTCAGCAACAAACCCTTGTCCGTCTTCTGAACCCGCCAAATAACGTCCTTGCCTTCAAGCTTGAGCCGACCCTTCTGCGCCTTGCCTTCGGCGTCGAACAGAAGCGCCAGAGCGCCATCGACGTTCTCACCATGAATCTGCGGTTGTTCATTGAACCAGACCTGCAACCCTGCCGGCACCACCTCGACCTGCTCCAGCACAAGCGGTTCGGGAGCGGTCAACCGACCAATCATCAAGCCGACCATCAAGCCCAGCAAAGCCAATGAAAACATCACACGCGGCCAGAGATTCGGCCGTGGGTCGTCTTCAGGAGTAGAATGCAGCCCATCTTTTCGTTCGGAGCCGTGCATGTTTCACGTCATCCTTTTTCAGCCAGAAATTCCGCCCAACACCGGCAACATCATTCGCCTGTGCGCCAACAGCGGATGCCACCTGCATTTGATTGAGCCTATCGGTTTTGAGCTGGACGACAAGCGCCTGCGCCGCGCCGGCCTCGATTATCACGAATATGCCACCCTGCAGCGCCACAGCGACCTGGCAAGCTGCCTGGAAAGCCTTGGCCAGCCACGCCTGTTCGCATTTACCACCAAAGGTTCACGGCCCTTCCATGACGTCAGCTTCCTGCCCGGCGATGCCTTTTTGTTCGGCCCCGAAAGCCGTGGCCTGCCGGCTGAGGTGCTGGATGCATTACCCGCCGACCACCGCCTGCGCCTGCCCATGCGCGAAGGCTGCCGCAGCTTGAACCTGTCCAACACCGTCGCCGTGGCCGTGTACGAAGCCTGGCGCCAGCAAGGTTTTGCCTGAGGCACAAAAAAGCGCCCATCAGGGCGCTTTCAAGTATCGCGGCAGGATTACTGCAGCGATGGTGCAGCCTGACCTTCTTGCATGCGCGCCAGCTCTTGCGCATACAGGGCGTCGAAGTTGACCGGCGACAGCATCAGTGCCGGGAACGAACCACGGGTCACCAGGCTGTCCAGCGCTTCACGAGCGTACGGGAACAGGATGTTCGGGCAGAACGCGCCCAAGGTGTGGCTCATGGAGCCTGCGTCGAGGTTCTTGATCAGGAAGATGCCAGCCTGCTGGACTTCAGCGATGAAGGCCACTTCTTCGCCATTCTTGACGGTTACCGACAGGGTCAGCACGACTTCGTGGAAATCGCCTTCCAGGGCCTTCTGGCGGGTGTTCAGGTCCAGGGCAACGCTCGGCTCCCACTGCTGACGGAAGATCGCCGGGCTTTTCGGCGCTTCGAACGACAGGTCTCGCACGTAGATGCGCTGCAGGGAAAATTGAGGGGCGTCCGCTTCGTCGCTTGCTGCTGCGCCGTTGTTCTGTTCGTCAGTCATGACAGATCCTTCTTGCTTGTAGGGTCTTGTAGGAATACAGGTTCAAGCCTGGAGCAATTTATCCAGTTTACCGGCGCGTTCAAGGGCATACAGGTCGTCGCAACCACCGACATGGAACGCGTCGATCCAGATCTGCGGTACCGAGGTACGGCCCGCCTTGCTGGCCATTTCGGCGCGAACCTGAGGCTTGCCGTCGACCTTTACCTCTTCGAAGGCAACACCTTTGCTTTCGAGCAGGCTCTTGGCACGGATGCAATAGGGGCACCAATCGCTGGAATATACGATGACCTTGGCCATTTTACTTCACCAGAGGCAGGTTATCGGCACGCCAGCTGGACACGCCACCAGACAGCTTGGCCGCATTGAAGCCAGCCTTGAGCAGCTCGCGGCAGCTGGTGCCTGCATGCTGGCCCATGTTGTCGACCACGATCAACGTCTTGGCCTTGTGTTTTTCCAACTCGCCGATGCGGGCGGCCAGCTTGTCCTGGGGGATGTTCAACGCGCCGACGATATGGCCGCTCGCATAGTCCTTACTGGCACGGATGTCGATGACCAGGGCTTGGTCACTGTTGACCAGGGTCGTCAGCTCGCGCGTGCTCAGGCTGCGGCCGCCGCGGCTCAGTTCCGAAAGGATCAACAGCACCAGCAACACGGCAAAGATGCCGACGAGCAGATAGTGATTAGTGGCAAATTCAATCAGGTGAGCAACCATCAGCAGGTTCCAGGGCGTTAAAATGTCGGTCAGTATACACAGCCCCCAAGGTCGGCCAAAGCCCGCCCGGCAGTCGTAACCATTGACGTGGCTGCGCGTGCCGGTACAAGCACTGTAACTACTCGGAGAAGTTGTTGATGCAGTACGGCACCCCTGCGCCGATGGGAACACTGGATGCGTTCAACCGCTGCATCTTGCAATTGGGCCGTCTGGCTCGCGAGCGCGGTGCCGCCGAGTTCATGACCGACGGCCTGCAGAGTTTTCGCCAACTGGTGCCTTTCGCATCGGCATGGTGGGGCGAGATGTCCGCTTCAGACGCCGGCACAGCGCCGCAGAATTGGATGCACGGGCGCATCGACCTGGCTGAATCGTTCGCCAGCGAATGGAATGCCATTGCCGGTAATGACAGTTTCTGCCATGGCACCTTGAGCCGTCCGGGAGAAATGGTGCGCGACTTTGGCTTCGACGATCCCTGCGCCGAAGTCAACACCTTTGCCCGCCGCTACGACCTGTTCTACCTGATGTGCATTACCTTCGAGCTGCCTGAAAGCGGCCTGATGTTTTTCGTCTGCCTGTACCGTGGTGTCAACGATCGGGCTTTCGATGATGACGAAGCCGGCCTGTATTGCGCTTTCTGCGACCACCTGTTGCAGCTATGGCGCTTCCAGGTGCAGGACATGATCAGCCAGGGTACTGGCGACGGCGCGAAAGATATTGGCGTGGCCCGCCTCGATGGCAGCCTGCTCTATGTAGGGGCCCGGTTGTGCGCAGCGATTCAACGCCAGTTACCCGGCTGGAATGGCTCGACGCTGCCAGAGCAAATTACCGCACAACTGGCCAAGGCACCCTGCGTGGCACGTTTTGGCCGCACCGCCCTGGCGCTCACCCCCAACGGCGAACAGGTTGTCCTGTCGCTCAAGACGCAGCCTCGCAACTCAACGCTCGCGCCGCGGGAAATGACAGCGGCCATGTTGTTTGCCGATGGTCACTCCTACAAGGAAATTGCCAAGATCCTTGGCCTGACCCCCGCTACGGTGCGCACTTACTTGCGCAACTGCTACTTGCAGCTAGGCGTCAGCAGCAAGATCGAGCTCGGCTCCGTTTTGCGCGCAGCGGCCACTTGCGCTACGCCAGCACGCCCCGACTGATCCTGCATTTACGGTCGCTACCCTCCTCATCTGCAGAGGTCCGCCGACCTCTTGCGCTCTATATCGTGGGCCCCACCGATAAAAACAAAAAGGTGCCCTATGCAACGTTTCATTCCCGGCTTGCTGACCGCCGCCATGGCGTTGGCCTCGACCCAGGCCATGGCTGCAGCCGACCTCATCCTGTTCAATGGCAAGGTGTTCACCGCCGAGCCCGGCCAGCCACTGGCCCAGGCGGTGGCGGTGGAAGACGGCAAGATCCTCAAGGTTGGCAGCGATGCCGACATCAAGGCCCTGGCCGATGCCAGCACGCAACAGATCGACCTCGCGGGCAAAGTGTTGATGCCGGGCATGATCGACACCCATAGCCACCCGGTAGTGGCCGCTTTCGACAGCATGGGCTCGAACCTGGCCGATGAAGTGAAGCCGCTGCCCGAGCTTGAGCAGTGGATACTGGATGAAGACAAGGCCGGTCGCGCACGCAAGGCCGACGTCGTCAGCATTGCCGGGTTCAGCTCGGCCTACTGGGAGCAAGCCCGCGAACTGGGCAAAATCTTCAACCATGGGCGCTGGGCCGAACAGCCGGTGGTGTTCAGCGGCATCGACGGCCATACCGGCTGGGCCAACAACGCCATGCTCAAGCGCCTGAGGATAGACGCGGCGCTGGTCAAGAGCCTGCCGGAGAAAGAACGCAACTATATTGGCCACGAGGCCGATTTCACCCCCACCGGCTACATGGCCGAAGGCGGCTGGGATCGCGTACGCAGCCAACTCCCCGGCCCGACTGAAGCGGTGATGCTCGATGCTGCCCGCAAGGCCGTGCAGATCAACAACCAGTATGGCGTCACGGCCTGGATGGACGCCGCTGCCAATGCCGGCCATAGCGATTCGCTGTTCGAGCTGCGCCCCACCGAGAAAGACGTCGGCGTACTGCCTCTTTACAGCAAGTTGGCGAAGAACGGCGAACTCAGCGCCCACGTCGCCGCCCTGCTGATCGCCTATCCGAAAAGCAAACCGGCAGACCTGGAAGTGCTCGGCAAGGTCATGCAGCAATACCAGGGTGTACCAAACCTGACCTTCCCTGGTATCAAGGTGTTTGCCGACGGCATCATGGAGTTTCCGGGGCAGACAGCTGCGATCATCGAGCCATACAAGAACAGCCAGAAGCACGGGGATCTGCTGATTGATCCAGCCAACTTCGGCAAGCTGGTGGTGGCGGCCGAACAGCGTGGCTGGATAGTACATGTGCATGCCGATGGCGACCGCGCCGTCCATGAGTCGCTCAATGGTATTGCTTACGCTCGCAAGCTCAATCCAACGCCGGTGGCCCACAGCCTCACCCACCTGCAACTGGTAGAGACCTCGGACTTTCCCCGCTTCAAGCAACTGGGCGTAATTGCCTCCATGCAACTGCTTTGGGCAACCGCCGAGAGCTACACCGAAGAGTTGGTAAAACCCTATATCAGCCCTGCGGCCTACCAGCGCCAATACCCGGCCCATTCGCTGTTCATGGCCGGCGCGACCATTGCCGGTGCCAGCGACTGGCCGGTGTCGAGCCCCAACCCTTGGAACGCCATTGCCCAGGCCAGCACACGCAAAGGCCCACTCGGTGTGCTCAACAGCGCCGAAAGCATGGACCGCCAGAGCATGTTCTATGCCTACACCATCAACGCCGCCAAAACCCTGCGCCTGGATGGGCAGATCGGTTCCCTGGTACCGGGCAAACAGGCCGACCTGATCGTCCTCGATCGCGATGTGTTCAAGGTCAGCGATGACGAACTGTTCGACACCCAGGTGCTGCGGACCTTCTTCGCCGGCAAGCAGGTTTACGCACCCGCGTCCTGACGCCCCTCGTACCCACAAAAAGCGCTCCCCCGCCTGACCGCGGGGGCCAGCTTCGCCATGCCCAGAAAAACCAAGAACAATAAAAGGACCACCCGCATGCACGCGCTCAAAACAATCGCCCTCACCACCCTCATCCTGGCACCTCTGACCTGCCATGCCGTGACGCTGAGTGATGACTTCAGCCTGGATATCGACCTTGCGGCCGTCAGCGACTACCGCTCCCGCGGCATCAGCCAGACTCTGGGCGACCCGGCAGCCCAGTTCGGCATGACCCTGATTCACAGCAGCGGCCTGTATGTCGGCGCCTGGACCTCGAACGTCGACTTCGGCAAGTTCATCGACGAAGAAGGCAACGAACAGAGCTTCAAGACCCGTCAGGAGGTCGACTACTACGCTGGTTACTTCTGGCAAATCAACGACGCCATCAGCCTGGACCTTGGCTACCTGAAGTACACCTACCCCAAAGAAGGCCAGTTCAACATGAGCGAGGCCTACGCCACCCTCGAGGCCTACGGCGCGGTCCTTGGCGTCACCTATTCCGACGACACCGAAAACTTCTACGGCAAGGACCAGGACACGATTTACACCTACATCGGCTACAAGGCGACGCTGCCGGCCGACGTTGGCCTGGAGTTGCGCTATGGTCGCAACGACTTCAAGGACCCGGCGTTTTTTACCAGCGACGGCAGCAGTCGCGAGTCCTACCGAGAGTGGGAAGTGAAACTGAAACGTGACTTCATTGGTGTGACCTGGGGCTTGAGCTATATCGACACTGACCTGTCGGCAAGCGAATGCACCAGCTGGTACGGCTACGACGATTTGTGCAACGCCACCGTGGTTGCCAGCGCCAGCAAGAAGTTCTGAAGCTGAAGATTCACACCTACGACAATAAAAACAAGAGAACACGGCAATGACCAAGGCCAAGCAACGAACATCCCTGATCGAAACCCGCTCGATCGATTTCATCCCCGAGGCCGAGCGCCATGGCAGCCTCTACAGCCAGTTCACCCTATGGCTGGGGGCCAACCTGCAGATCACCGCCATTGTTACCGGCGCCCTGGCCGTCGTCCTCGGCGGTGACGTGTTCTGGTCGCTGACTGGCCTGTTCATCGGCCAGCTATTTGGCGGTGCCGTGGTCGCCCTGCATGCCGCCCAGGGGCCCAAGCTCGGGTTGCCGCAGATGATTTCCAGCCGTGTGCAATTCGGGGTCTATGGCGCGGCCATCCCGATCGTGCTGGTGTGCCTGATGTACTTCGGTTTCAGTGCTACCGGCGCGGTGCTGTCGGGGCAGGCCATCGCCCAGTTGATTGACGTCAGCGACAGCACCGGCATCCTGATTTTCGCCGCCTGCATTGCTGCGCTGACCATGTTCGGTTACCGGGTCATCCATCTGGTCGGCAAGGTCACCAGCGTGCTTGGCATCATCGCCTTCGCCTATTTGTTCACCCGCCTGCTGACGCTCAACGATATCGGCCAACTCCTGGAAAACCGCCACTTCGGCTGGAGCTCCTTCCTGCTGGCTGTCTCCCTCTCCGCATCCTGGCAGATCGCTTTTGGCCCGTACGTGGCTGACTATTCGCGCTATCTGCCAAGCAAGACCTCGTCATGGAAGACCTTCGCCGCCGTGGGTCTTGGCACCGTGTTGGGCGCCCAGGCCTCGATGGTACTGGGTGTATTCGCCGCGGCCCTGGCCGGTGCCGGCTTTCGTGGTCATGAAGTGGCAACTATCGTCGGCCTGGGCAGCACTGGCGTCATGGCCGCCCTGCTGTACCTGAGCGTGGCGCTGGGCAAGGTCACGGTCTCGACCCTCAACGCCTACGGCAGCTTTATGTGCATGGCTACCATCATCAGTGGCTTTCGCGCGCGCGTTAAGTTTTCCGCAGCCCAACGCATGCTGTTCGTTCTGGCAATCGTCGGTATTTCCACCACTATCGCCCTGCTTGGCCAGCACTCGTTTCTCAGTGCCTTCAAGTTCTTCATTCTGTTCTTGCTGACGTTCTTCACCCCCTGGAGCGCTATCAACCTGGTTGACTATTACTTCGTCAACAAGGGACGCTATGACGTGCAGGCGCTGTCAGACCCAAACGGCCGCTACGGCCGCTGGAACCTGCAAGGCATTACGGTGTACGTCATCGGTGTGGTGGTGCAGTTGCCGTTTGTCGACACGCATTTCTACAGTGGCCCCATGGTTGCGCAGCTGGGCGGTGTCGATATTTCCTGGATCGTTGGCCTGGTGGTGCCGGGAGCCCACTACTACCTGATAGCCAGGCGCGCTGCGCAGCCACTGCCGCAGCACGCCTGAACCTGTGAATTGACGTTAAAACAATCAAAACAAGCGAGTCGTCATGCAGATCCACGCCCACAATGCCCACGACGTGAGTGAGCAACAGGCCGTCATCGACGGTTGGCAGCAGCATTACCAACAGATGTCGCCCGGCGCCTTTCACGGGCAGTTCGTGCACATGGAAGTTGGCGGCGTGGCGGTCTATGAAGAGCAGATGAACACCCGGGTGGAGCAATACTTCCATGCGCCGGCCAGCTCCCTGGTGTTCAGTTTCGATACCAATGACGGCTCGCTTTATCTGCTCAATGGGGAGAGCCAGAACACCTGGGTCACCCCGGTGAACTACAAGGAAGTCGCGGTGGTGCTGGATCAGAAGTACCTCACCGGGCTCAATTGCCTGGACTTGAGCGTACTGGATGGGCTGTTCCTCACACCGCTGGGCTCCCAACAAAGCCGTGTGTTCGGACGCTGGCTGAGCAACACCCTGGCCAGCCTGCTCGCCACCTCTGACCAACTCGCCGAGGAAGCCCTGGCCAGGCAATTGGTGGACGATTGCCTGTATGTCCTTGAATGCTCCACCCCGACCCTGGATGGGTCGGGCCTGCGGCGCCTGGGCCAGGACCGACAAATCGTGCGCAAGGTCCTGGAGTTGGTCACTGCCCTCCCCGACGAAAACTTCACAGCCTTGGAATTGGCGAAAGCCGCAGGCGTTTCCGTGCGACAACTGCAGAAGAGTTTTACTGCTTTCGTCGGTGTGGCACCGAACCACTGGCTGCGTCTGCGCCGGCTGAATGCGGCCCACCGTGACTTGCTGCGTGCCCGGCCCGGAGAAACCACCGTGGCCGAAATCGCCATGCGCTGGTCGTTCTGGCACCTGGGGCGATTCTCCGAAGCCTATCGCAACCTCTTCAACGAGCTGCCCAGCAACACCCTGCTGCGCCGCGCCTGACCGCCCTGCCACGCACCAAAATGAGGCGTGCGATCGTTCGCAAACCGGATAGAGGCCGGCAGTATTCCAGTTGCACACTTTCCACGACGAATGAAGCCAGGCGGCACTTGAACGCCTCGGCAATTTACCTTCATGAGGCGTTATGAAAGGCAATCTGGATCGCTTGAGCCACTGGTTGAAGGAAAACAAGATCACCGAAGTCGAGTGTCTTATTTCCGACTTGAGCGGCATTGCACGGGGCAAGATTTCCCCCACCAACAAGTTCTTGAACGAGCAAGGCATGCGCCTGCCCGAGAGCGTCCTGCTGCAGACTGTCACCGGCGACTACGTCGAAGACGAGGTCTATTACGACCTGCTCGACCCGGCCGACATCGACATGCATTGCCGCCCCGACGAAGACGCCGTGTTCCTGGTGCCATGGGCACTGGAGCCGACCGCCCAGGTGATCCACGACACTTACGACAAGCGCGGCAACCCGATCGAGCTGTCGCCACGCAACATCCTCAAGAAAGTGCTCAAGCTCTATACCGCGCAAGGCTGGAAGCCAATCATCGCGCCGGAAATGGAGTTCTACCTGACTCAGCGCAGCGATGACCCGGATTACCCGCTCAAGCCGCCGGTCGGTCGCTCCGGGCGCCAGGAAATCGGCCGCCAGTCCTACTCGATCGAAGCCACCAACGAGTTCGACCCGCTGTTCGAAGACATGTACAACTGGAGCGAAGCCCAGGGCCTGGACCTGGACACGTTGATTCACGAGGAAGGCACCGCGCAGATGGAAATCAACTTCCGTCACGGCGACCCGCTGCACCTGGCCGACCAGATTTTCGTGTTCAAGCGCACCTTGCGCGAGGCCGCCCTCAAGCACAACGTCAGCGCCACTTTCATGGCCAAGCCGATGACCGGCGAGCCGGGCAGCGCCATGCATTTGCACCAGAGCGTGGTCGATATCAACACTGGCCTGAACGTGTTCTCCAACGCCGACGGCAGCATGAGCGAGCTGTTCCTGAGCCACATTGGCGGTCTGCAGAAATACATTCCCGAAACCCTGCCGCTGTTCGCGCCCAACGTGAACTCGTTCCGCCGCTTCCTGCCCGACACCTCGGCGCCAGTGAACGTCGAATGGGGCGAAGAAAACCGCACCGTGGGCCTGCGCGTACCGGACTCCGACCCGCAAAACCGCCGCGTCGAGAACCGCCTGCCCGGCGCCGATGCCAACCCGTACCTGGCACTGGCGGCGAGCCTGCTCTGCGGCCTGGTGGGTATGCTCGAAGGCGTCGAGCCGAGCCAGCCTGTGCAAGGCCGTGGTTATGAGCGCCGCAACCTGGCCCTGCCATTGACCCTTGAAGCCGCCCTGGAGCGCATGGAGCAATCGACCATGGCCGTTGAATACCTGGGCGAGCGCTTCACCAAGGGTTACGTCGCGGTCAAGCGTGTCGAACACGAGAACTTCAAGCAAGTGATCAGCTCCTGGGAGCGTGAATTCCTGCTGCTGAGCGTGTGACAGCCCGCTGTTCGTGAATCGCTTCCATAGACTCAGGACAAGATGATGCCCATAACAAGAAAAGCACGCCTGACCGCCCTGCTCTGCACCTTGGCCCTGCCGGGCCTGGCTTGTGCAGACGATGTCGTCAATATCTACAACTGGACCGATTACATCGCCACAAACACTCTGGCGGACTTCCAGAAGAACACCGGTATCAAGCCGATCTACGATGTGTTCGACTCCAACGAGACTCTGGAAGGGAAGCTGTTGGCCGGCCGTAGCGGCTATGACGTGGTGGTGCCGAGCAACCACTTCCTGGGTCGGCAGATCAAGACCGGGGCCTTCCAGAAGTTGGACATGAGCAAGCTGCCCAACTACAGCAACCTTGATCCTGAGCTGCTCAAGCGACTGCAGGTCAACGACCCGGGGAACCAGTACGCCGTGCCCTACCTCTGGGGCACCAATGGCATCGGCTACAACGTTGCGAAGATCAAGGAGGTCCTCGGCACTGACCAGATTGACTCCTGGAGCGTCCTGTTCGAACCGGAAAACCTGAAAAAGCTTCAGGCGTGTGGCGTCTCGTTCATGGACTCGGCCGACGAGCTGTTCCCCTCCATGCTCAACTACATGGGGCTGGACCCCAACACTCACAAAATCGAGGACTATAAAAAGGCCGAGAAAAAGCTCGCGGCGTTGCGGCCTTACATCACCTACTTCCACTCTTCCAAATACGTCACGGACCTGGCCAATGGCGATATCTGCATCGCCTTCGGTTATTCGGGGGATGTCTTCCAGGCCATGAAACGGGCCGAGGAAGCCAAAAACGGGGTAGAGATCGCCTACGTCGTGCCTAAAGAGGGCGGCAACCTGTGGTTCGACATGCTGACCATCCCCGCCGATGCCAAGAACGTCGAGCAGGCCCATGCGTTCATCAACTACCTGTTGAAACCCCAGGCCATTGCCGACGTCAGCGACTATGTCGGCTACGCCAATGCCAATACCCAGGCATTAACGCTGATGGATGAGCAAATCAGGACCGACCCCTCGATTTATCCGCCGGAATCGGTGCGGCAGAAGCTTTACGTCTCCTCGGAGGTTCCACCGGACGTCATGCGCTGGGAGACCCGTTCCTGGAACAAGTTGAAGTCCGGCCGCTAATCCGCCCCGTACGGGCTGGCTCGCGCCAGCCCGACGCCGACAGGTATCCCCTATGTTTTCCAGCCCTGTTCCACCTGCTACCTATTACTACGCCACCCGCAACCGCAGCCTCGATTGCCCGCCGCTCGACGGCCAGGCCCAGGCCGATGTCTGCGTGGTCGGGGGCGGCTTTACCGGCATCAATACCGCCATTGAACTGGCCGAGCGCGGCCATTCGGTGATCCTGCTCGAAGCTCGCCAGCTTGCCTGGGCGGCCAGTGGGCGCAATGGCGGGCAACTGATTCGCGGGCTTGGCCATGACCTGGGCAAGTTCGAGAAATACATCGGCAGCGACGGCTGCCAAGCCCTTGAGCGCCTTGGCCTTGAAGCGGTCGAGATCGTCCGCCAGCGCGTAGAGAAACATGCCATCGACTGCGACTTGCGCTGGGGCCACTGCGAACTGGCCAACACACCGGCCCACTACACCGGTTTGATTCGCGAACGTGACGCCCTCGAACAGCAAGGTTATGCCCACGAAGTGAGCCTGGTCGAACCCCATGATATGGCGCGGGTGGTCGGCTCCGACCGTTACGTCGGTGGCCTGATCGACAACGGCTCCGGGCATTTGCATCCTCTGAACCTTGCACTTGGGGAAGCCTCCGTTGCCCAAGGCCTGGGTGTGCGTATCTGTGAAAACAGCATGGTCACGCGCATCGAGTACGGCAGCCGTGTCCGTGTGCACACCGACCGTGGCCAGGTTTTGGCCAACACCCTGGTGTTGGCCGGAAACGCGCACCTGGGTGGTCTGGAGCCGGCGCTCAGTGGCAAGGTGCTGCCTGCCGGCAGTTATGTCATCGCCACCGAGCCGCTGGACCCGGCGCTGGCCGAGAGCCTGATTCCAGCCAACCGGGCACTGTGCGACCAGCGCGTGGGGCTGGACTACTATCGCCTGTCGGCCGACCGCCGCCTGCTGTTCGGTGGCGCCTGCCGTTACTCGGGCCGCGACCCAAGCGACGTTGCCGCCTACATGCGGCCGAAAATGCTCAAGGTATTCCCGCAGCTGGCCGACAAGCGCATCGATTTCCAGTGGAGCGGCATGATCGGTATCGGCGCCAATCGCCTGCCGCAGATCGGCCGCTTGCAGGCGCAACCCAATGTCTACTACGCCCAGGCCTATGCCGGCCATGGCCTGAACACCACGCACCTGGCGGCCCGCCTGCTGGCCGAAACCATTAGCCGCGAGCAAAGCCAGGGTTTTGACTTGTTCGACAAGGTACCGCACATGACCTTCCCCGGCGGTCAGCGGTTGCGTTCGCCCCTGCTGGCATTGGGTATGCTCTGGTACCGGCTCAAGGACGCCGTGGGTGCCTGAAGGGTCGTTGCAGGGGAAATTGATAAAGGGTATTCGTCATTGATGGTCAAGATGACCTAAAATGCGCTCCTTTTTCTCTTTCCATCTGAACAACCTCGAGTGGCATCTATGACTACCACGCCAAAACCCTTGGTCCTGATCATCCTGGATGGTTTCGGTCACAGCGACAGCCCTGAGTACAATGCCATCTACTCGGCCAATACACCGGTCTACGACCGCCTGCGCGCCGAGCAGCCCAATGGCTTGATTTCAGGCTCCGGCATGGACGTGGGCCTGCCCAACGGGCAGATGGGCAACTCCGAAGTCGGCCACATGAACCTGGGTGCCGGGCGCGTGGTCTACCAGGACTTCACCCGCGTGACCAAAGCTATCCGCGACGGCGAGTTCTTCGAGAACCCGACCCTGTGCGGCGCGGTGGACAAGGCCGTGGCTGGCGGCAAGGCCGTGCACATCCTCGGCCTGCTGTCCGACGGCGGCGTGCACAGCCACCAGGACCACCTGGTGGCCATGGCCGAACTGGCCGCCCAGCGTGGCGCCGAAAAAATCTACCTGCACGCCTTCCTCGATGGCCGTGATACCCCGCCGAAAAGCGCCCTGGCCCCGCTGGAACTGCTCGACGCCACTTTCGCCAAACTGGGCAAGGGCCGCATCGCCAGCATCATCGGCCGCTACTTCGCCATGGACCGCGACAACCGCTGGGACCGCGTATCCACTGCCTATAACCTGATCGTCGACAGCACCGCCGAGTTCAGTGCCGCCAATGCCGTCGAAGGCCTGGAAGCGGCCTATGCCCGCGGCGAGAGCGACGAGTTCGTCAAAGCCACACGCATCGGTGATGCGGTCAAGGTTGAAGACGGCGACGCCGTCATTTTCATGAACTTCCGCGCCGACCGTGCCCGTGAGCTGACCCGCGTGTTCGTCGAAGATGACTTCAACGACTTCGAACGCGCGCGCCAGCCAAAACTGGCCGGTTTCATCGGCCTGACCCAGTACTCGGCCAAGATCCCGGCCCCGGCCGCGTTCGCCCCGGGCAGCCTGAACAACGTGCTGGGCGAATACCTGGCGAACAACGGCAAGACCCAGCTGCGCATTGCCGAAACCGAGAAGTACGCCCACGTCACCTTCTTCTTCTCCGGCGGCCGTGAAGAGCCGTTTGCCGGTGAAGAGCGCATTCTCATCCCTTCGCCGCAAGTCGCCACCTACGACCTGCAGCCGGAAATGAGCGCGCCCGAAGTGACCGACAAGATCGTCGACGCCATCGAACACCAGCGCTACGACGTCATCGTGGTCAACTACGCCAACGGCGACATGGTCGGCCACAGCGGCGTGTTCGAAGCCGCGGTCAAGGCTGTCGAATGCCTGGACGGCTGCGTCGGTCGCATTGTCGCGGCGCTGGAAAAAGTCGGCGGCGAAGCGCTGATCACCGCCGACCACGGCAACGTCGAGCAGATGGAAGACGAGTGCACCGGCCAGGCTCACACCGCTCACACCACCGAGCCGGTGCCGTTCATCTATGTCGGCAAACGTGACCTGAAAGTACGTGAAGGTGGCGTGCTGGCCGACGTGGCGCCAACCATGCTGCACCTGATGGGCCTGGAAAAACCGGCCGAGATGACCGGTACGTCGATCCTGACCGAAGGTTGAAACACCTTTAAAAAGGGCCACTCGGCCCTTTTTCCAGACAAACGCCTCAATGCAGTTGGCTTTGAGGCGTTTTTTTTGCATCGCGCGGCGGGCATACTAGGGTAATGATACGCCTACCCGTCTCTCACTCTGGTGTCGCCCGCCCCATGCTTCGCGCCCTGATCGTTCTAGCCCTGACTTGCCTGCTCAACCCGGCCTTTGCCGATGAGCGCACACAAACCCAACAACAGTTGGACGCCACGCGTCAGGACATTGTCGAGCTGAAAAAAGTGCTCGGCCAGCTGCAGCAGGAGAAATCCGGCGTGCAGAAAGACCTGCGCGGTACTGAAACCGAAATGGGCAAACTGGAGAAGCAGGTGGAGGCCCTGCAAAAAGAACTAAAAAAGACCGAGGGCGAACTGGAGCGCCTGGACACTGAGAAAAAAAAACTCCAGAGCGCACGAATTGAACAACAACGGCTGATCGCCATCCAGGCGCGAGCCGCCTACCAGAGCGGTCGCCAGGAGTACCTCAAGCTGTTGCTCAACCAGCAGAACCCGGAACAATTCGCCCGCACCCTGACTTACTACGATTACATGAGCCAGGCGCGGCTCGAACAGTTGCGCAGTTTCAACGAGACCCTGCGCCAACTGGCCAATGTCGAACAGGAAATCGCCTTGCAGCAAGCCCAACTGCTGGCCCAGCAAGGCAGCCTCGACAGCCAGCGCCAGGAGCTGGAAACCGTGCGCCAGGAGCGTCAGCAAGTGCTGGCCAAACTGAACAACGATGTAAAGGAACGCGACCAGAAGCTGCAGGCGCGCCAGCAAGACCAGGCCGACCTGACAAAGGTGCTCAAGACCATCGAGGAAACCCTCGCCCGTCAGGCCCGTGAAGCCGAAGAAGCGCGCCAGAAGGCCTTGCTGGCACAACAGGAAGCGGAAAAACAGCGCCAGCGCGAAGCCGCCGCCCAGGCCAGTGCAAGCGATACTCCGCGCAACGTGAAACGCTCAGCCGGCGAGCTTGTCTCAAGCAGTGGCGCATCCTATGGCGGGCCTTTCGATTCCGCTCGAGGCAAGCTGCCATGGCCGGTCGATGGTCGCCTGCTGGCGCACTTCGGCGAAGCCCGCGGCGACGATGCCCGCACCAAATGGGATGGCGTAATGATCAGCGCCTCGGCTGGCAGCCAGGTGCATGCCGTGCACGGCGGCCGCGTGGTATTCGCAGACTGGTTGCGCGGCGCCGGGCTTCTGGTCATTCTCGACCATGGCAACGGTTATTTGAGCCTGTACGGGCACAACCAGAGCCTGCTCAAGGATGCCGGCGATATCGTCAAGGCCGGTGAGGCGATTTCGACCGTGGGCAGCAGTGGTGGGCAAGATACGCCAGCGTTGTATTTCGCGATTCGTCAGCAGGGCCGCCCGAGCGACCCCGCGCAATGGTGCCGCTCCCAGGGATAGGGCGCGACCAATATTTTCCGGCGTTCGAGCTGTCACCGATGGCCGCGCCGATGCCCGCAAGGCGCAAAACAGGATTAGGAGTTCGTTCGTCATGCTGCATTCCTCCCGCCTTACCTCGCTGGCCCTGGCGCTTGCTGTGGTCATCGGAGCCCCCATGGCTTGGGCCGCAGAAGCTGCGCGCCCGGCACCCACAACCGAGGCGGCCTCCACCAAGGCGCCCCTGCCGCTCGATGAGCTGCGCACGTTCGCCGAGGTCATGGACCGGATCAAGGCTGCGTATGTCGAACCGGTCGATGACAAGACCCTGCTCGAAAACGCCATCAAGGGCATGCTCAGCAACCTTGACCCGCACTCGGCCTACCTGGGCCCGGAAGATTTCCAGGAGCTGCAGGAAAGCACCAGTGGTGAATTCGGCGGCCTGGGCATCGAAGTCGGTGCCGAGGACGGCTTCATCAAGGTGGTCTCGCCCATCGACGACACGCCGGCTTCCCGTGCGGGCATCGAAGCGGGTGACTTGATCGTCAAGATCAATGGCCAGCCAACCCGTGGCCAGAGCATGAACGAAGCCGTCGACAAGATGCGCGGCAAGATCGGCGAGAAAATCACTCTGACCCTGGTGCGCGACGGCGGCACACCGTTCGACGTAACCGTCGCGCGCGCGGTCATCCAGGTCAAGAGCGTCAAGAGCCAGCTGCTGGAGCACGACTACGGTTATATCCGTATTACCCAGTTCCAGGTCAAGACTGGCGAAGAAGTCGGCAACGCCCTGGCTAAGCTGCGCAAGGAAAACGGCAAGAAGCTGCGTGGCGTCATCCTCGATCTGCGCAACAACCCTGGCGGTGTGTTGCAGTCGGCGGTGGAAGTAGCCGACCATTTCCTGACCAAGGGTTTGATCGTCTATACCAAGGGCCGCATTGCCAACTCCGAGCTTCGCTTCAACGCCGACCCGGCCGACGCCAGCGAAGGCGTACCGATGGTGGTATTGATCAACGGCGGCAGCGCCTCGGCAGCGGAAATCGTCGCCGGCGCCCTGCAAGACCAGAAACGCGGTGTACTGATGGGCACCGACAGCTTCGGCAAGGGCTCAGTGCAAACCGTCCTGCCGTTGAACAATGATCGCGCACTGAAAATCACCACTGCGCTGTACTACACTCCCAATGGCCGCTCGATCCAGGCCCAGGGCATCGTTCCGGACATCGAAGTTCGCCGAGGCAAGCTCACCGCCGAGCAAGACAACGAGAACTTCAAGGAAGCCGACCTGCAGGGCCACCTGGGCAATGGCAACGGTGGTGCCGACAGGCCGTCGCGCAAAGCCGGCTTGACCATTACCAGCAGCAAGAAAGACAAGCCGCAGGACGACGACTTCCAGTTGAGCCAGGCCCTGAGCCTGCTCAAAGGGCTGAGTATCACCCGCGGCAACTAAGCGCGTGAAAATACGCCGCACACTGTTGGCGCTGCTTTGCTGCCTGGCCGGGGTTGCCCATGCAACCCCGGTGCAGCCAGCACAAACACCTGCCAACAAAGCTTACTTGAGCCTGATCATCGACGATTTGGGGCAAAGCCTGCCACGGGATCGTCGCGCCCTGGCCCTGCCCGGCCCGGTTACCCTCGCAGTAATGCCCGATACTCCGCACGCCAGCGAGTTCGCCCGCCTGGCCCATCGCGCCGGTAAAACGGTCATCCTGCACATGCCCATGGACCCGGCGACCGGCCCCTATGCCTGGCACCCCGGCCTACCACTGTCCGAGCTTGAGCAGCGGCTCGATGCCGCGCTGGCCAAAGTGCCCTATGCCGCTGGCATCAACAATCACATGGGCAGCCGCATGACCGCAGAGCCCAAGGCCATGGCCTGGCTGATGGCAGAGCTACAAAGACGCCGCCTATTCTTTGTCGATAGCCGCACCAGCGCCACCACCGTCGCGGCAACCAATGCCCAGGCCATACAATTGGCCAGCGTTTCCCGGGATGTGTTTCTCGACGATGTGCGCACTACTGAAGCCATCGGTGCACAGCTGCAAAGCGCCATAGCACTGGCCCGCAAACAGGGTTCGGCGGTAATGATCGGCCACCCTTATCCACAGACCCTGGAAGTGCTGGAGCAAGAATTGCCCCGCCTCAAGGCCCAAGGCATCGAGTGGATCGAGATCCGGCAGATGATCGCCGAGCGCGGTAATCGGGCGATGCCCGCGCACGGCAAGAACGGTGTGTACCGATGAACCGGTGCGTTACAGATAGCGGGCCATCGTTTCTGCGATAAAACCTTCTGCGCGCATCCGGTCCAGCTCCTGCTGCAACTTACTCACGACGTCGTCAGGCACATCCTTGTTCAAGGCCAGGTAAAGTTCAGCGCCATTGAAGCGCAGCACGGTCTTGAGGCCGGTAACGCCTTCCTGACGCGCCAGATAGCGACCCGCCGGGTCACCGGTAGCCCACAAATCGATTTGCCCGTCCATGAGCTTTTTGGCGTTGTCCTGGTCACGTAAGGCAACCACAGGCTTGAGCCCTTGCTTGCTCAAGTGCACAGCAATGGCATCGCCCTTGTAGGCGCCGATCCTGTAGCGTCGCGCCTGCTCGATGCTGTCGAGCTTGATACGGCTGTCGGGCCTGGCCAGCAAGATCCAGTCATCCGGCCCGATCGGGCCAACCCATTTGAACAAGCGCTCACGCTCGGCCAGACGCGCCATGACGAAGACGCCGTAGCCAGGTTGTTCCAGGGTCATCTTGTAGATGCGCTCCCAGGGAAAACGCAGGGTCAGGCTATAGGGAACGCCGGCACGCTTGAACATCTCGCGCACGATATCGACGGCAATGCCCTGTATATTTTCATCCTGGGCGAAGTTCTTGCCGTTGATGGCCATGTTGTAGGGTGGGAAATTTTCGGTGAGCAATACCAGGGGGGTGTCGTTGCTACCCGCAGCGCGTACGGCGTTGGCGAACAACAGGCAGGTGCAGGTCAGAATCAGTAAACGCTTGAACATGGTCGTGGCCCTGAATTCCTTGGCGGCTTTCAGAGTGCCGGGAGTGAAGCTGACTGTCCAGTGAAGCATTGATGGCACTTTGGCATTACTTGGGACCGCTATCGCTGGCTAGCCAGCTCCTTGTAGGAGCGGGCTTGCCCGCGATAAGGGCGACCCGGTCTACCCGATGATCAACGCACCACAATCCCACGCTTGGCCATATAAGCCTTGGCCTCTGGAACCGTGTATTCGCCAAAGTGGAAAATACTCGCCGCCAGCACCGCGCTGGCATGACCTTCGAGCACACCATCGGCCAGGTGCTGCAGGTTGCCGACACCACCGGAGGCGATTACCGGGATACCCAAGGCATCGCTGATCGCCCGGGTGACGCCCAGGTCGAAGCCGTTTTTCATGCCGTCCTGGTCCATGCTGGTCAGCAGGATTTCACCGGCACCCAAATCTTCCATCTTCTTGGCCCAGGCCACCGCGTCCAGGCCTGTAGGCTTGCGCCCACCGTGGGTGAAGATTTCCCAACGTGGGGTTTCACCGGGTGCCGAGACCTTCTTGGCGTCGATGGCTACTACGATGCATTGCGAACCGAAGTGCTGCGCCGCTTCGCCGACGAACTCCGGGTTGAACACCGCGGCCGTGTTGATCGATACCTTGTCGGCACCGGCGTTGAGCAGGTTGCGGATGTCTTGCACGGTGCGTACGCCACCGCCCACGGTCAGTGGGATGAACACCTGGCTGGCCATGCGCTCGACGGTGTGCAGCGTGGTGTCGCGGCCATCGACGCTGGCGGTGATATCGAGGAAAGTGATTTCGTCGGCACCCTGCTCATCGTAGCGACGAGCGATTTCCACCGGATCACCGGCATCGCGGATGTTCTCGAACTTGACGCCCTTGACCACCCGACCGTTGTCGACATCGAGGCAGGGAATAATGCGTTTGGCTAAAGCCATGGTTAACCCTCGAGTTGCAAGCTTCAAGCTTCAAGCTGCAAGGAAGAGCGGACTGCACGCGCGCTTCAAACTTGCAGCTTGCCGCTTACGACTTGGAGCTGGCCGCGAAGCTATCACAGAAGGCCTGGGCTTCTGCGACGTCCAACGTGCCCTCATAGATTGCGCGGCCAGTGATGGCACCGATGATACCCGGTGCCTTGGCATCGAGCAGGGCCTTGATATCGCCCAGGTTGTGGATGCCGCCAGAGGCGATCACCGGAATCCGCGTGGCCGCGGCCAGGGCTGCGGTGAACGGAACGTTGCAGCCCTGCATCATGCCGTCTTTGGCGATGTCGGTGTAGACGATGGCTGAAACGCCGTCGGCTTCAAAGCGCTTGGCCAGGTCGATCACCTGTACGGTACTGACTTCAGCCCAGCCGTCGGTGGCGACGAAACCGTCCTTGGCGTCCAGGCCAA
>CAYVPI010000061.1:0-28266 GCA_964453495.1 uncultured Pseudomonas sp.
GCTGCAGGGTGGTTTCAGCATCGACCGGGAACTCGTAGATCACGGTCATGAAGTTGGCGCCTGGCGGCACGTTGAACATGGTGCACGGCCAGGCCCAGAAACCGGCGAAGGACGGATCGCCGACCGACTCATCGACCTTGAACGACTGCTCGGACGACTTGGCCTTGCCGAACTGCAGGGACCAGTTGCCATGCAGGGTGTGGCCGTACTGGCCAACGTCTACCGAATCGGCAAAGCTCGGGTGCGCCGGGCCGCAGTGGTAGCATTCCATGTAGTTGTCGACGATGGATTTCCAGTTGGCTGGCGTGTCGCTGACGAAGCGGGCGGCCAGTTGCAGGTCGTCGATCACGGCGCAAGCGCTGCGCATGCGAGCTTCCAGGCCAGGCAGCTGATCTTCGACGGTGCCGGCATTGGGGTCCATGTTGACGAAAATGAAACCTGCGTATTCCTCGACCTTCAGCTGTACCAGGCTGTAGTCACCCTTGTCGAAGGCTTCGACCGACTCGCAATTGCGCACGTGGGTCAGTTCGCCGTCCAGCTTGAAGGTCCAGGCGTGGTATGGGCAGGCAATCACGTTCTTGGCCTTGCCGCTGCCTTCGAGCAGTTGGTGGCCACGGTGCGGGCAAACGTTGTAGAACGAGCGCAGCACGCCGTCACGACCACGGAGGACGATGATGCTTTCGCCGATCACTTCGCGGGTAATGTAGGCGTTGTTTTCCGCAACTTCACTGCGGTGCCCCACGCAGATCCAGCTGCGGGCGAAGATCTTTTCTTTCTCGTGTTCGAACACTGCCGGGCTGGTGTAGAAGCTGGCAGGGATGGTGTGAGCGTTCTCTGGCTTGCTGCAGAAATCGGCAGGCAGACGTTCGAAGTCGGTCATTTGGCTATCTCCAGGCTCTCGAGACCTGTGCTACGCACAGGCCTTTTAATTATTGGTTAACTGCAACCCGATGGTTAACAAGGCAGGCAAAAAAAAGCCTGCCGGTCGCGCCGCCCTCGGGCAGGTGGCGCGACCTCAGGATCATTACGCCACGGCGACTGGTTCTGCGGCGGGTTTCACCACAGAGACTTCGACGGGCTCCTCGGCGGCCAGGGCGGCAGCCTCTTCTTCGATGCGGTAGGCCGGCACATGGCCGTAGTCCTGCAACATCCATTTGAAGAAGCCGTACACCTTGACCAGCAGAATCAGCGTGAACGGAATGGCCGTCAGCACCACCGCGGTCTTCATGGTCGACAGTGATGCCTTGGCGAACAGCATGGCCAGCGGCACCAGGGTCAGCGTGACGCACCAGAACAGACGGTGAGTCGGGCTCGGGTCGTCGCCTTCCTTCAGGTTACGGGTGCTGGTCGCGGCCACGGCGTAGGCGGCAGCGTCCATGTGCGAGGCGCAGAACACCGCCATGATGAACAGGTACACGGCGAGGAACACCTTGCCCACCGGCAGCGACATCAGCAGCGCTTGCACTGCACTTTCTCCGCCCTGCTCGCTCAGGATCTTCGGTACGTCGATGGCTCCAGTGATGAACTGGTGCATGCTGTAGCTTTCCAGCGCGCCGAAGAAGAACCAGCAACCGAAGCTACCACCCAGCAGCAGGGCGAATACCACTTCCTTGATCTGGCGGCCGCGGGACACGCGGGTCACGAACATGGCCACGCCTGGCGCATAGGATATCCACCACAGCCAGTAAAACACTGTCCAGTTGCGGGTGAAGGCACCATCGCCAGCCGGGTCGGTGAACAGGCTCATGTGCACGTAGTTCTGGATCATCAGGCCGATGCCATTGGCCGTGTTGTTGATGGCGAACTGGGTAGGACCGACCACCAGCACCACTGCCGCGAACAACAGCGCACCATAGCAGACGATCTTGCTCAGCTTCTGCAGGCCGCCATCAATACCGATGTAGGAGCTCAGGGAGAACAGCACAGCGATCAGGCCGATCACTGTCACTTGCAGGGTAAAGGTATCCGGGATGCCGACCAGGCCGGACAGGCCGCGGGTCAGGGTCGAAGCGGTAAGCGCCAGGGACACGGTGAGTGCGCCCATCATGGTCAGCAGGAAGATCAGGTCGACGATGCGACCGACTGGGCCGGTAGCCTTGAAGCCGGTGACTGCTTCAACGATAGAGGCCAGGTTCAGGCCGCTCTTCTTGCGCACGTGGAAGTGGTAAGCCATCGCCAGCGATGCCAGGGCGTAGATCGACCACGCACTGATACCCCAGTGGAAGAACGAGTAGCTGACGCTGTACTCCAGGGCTTCACGCGATTGCGGGACGATGTTCAGGCCTGGAGTCTGGTAGTAGTAGGCCCATTCCATCACGCCCCAGTAGAGAGTCGACGACCCCATGCCGGCGCAGATGAACATGAACACCCACGTGGCGGTGGAGTATTCCGGCTTGCCGGCACCCAGGCGAATGTTGCCGTATTTGCTGAAGGCGATATAAAGCACGGCCAGCGAGCTGCCGAAGATCAGCAGTTGCACGCCGGTACCAAAGGTACGAGTCGTAAACTCGAACAACTGGTTGGCGGCCGTTTCCGCCTCGGTGGGGAATGCCGCGAGTCCGACTACCGTGAGCAGTACCGCTATCAGGCTCATGGTGATCAGGAACACATCGACCTTTTTATTCTTGTGGGACATCAGGCGTCTCCTGGGACGTTTTTGTTATTGAGCTTCACATCCGGCGCAGGCAGGCGCTCAGGAAGGAAGAACAGCGCAAAGCAGGTGAGTATCTCTTCCTTCAGTAAACCATTAGTTAACAACAATCCAGTGGTTAACAGTGTGCAATTATTCGACGCACAGCGCAAGCGCTGCGCGTCGGTTTGATGGCTGAGCGGGCGTTAACCTGCAACGATTTCGGCAATGGCCTGACCGACCGCTTGAGTGGACAGCGAGCCGCCCATATCACGCGTCACGGTGCCGCTGGCGATCACTTGCTCAATGGCCTTGAGGATCTCGTCGTGCGCTGCGCGGTAGCGGTCGTCGCCCTGGCCGAGGAACTCCAGCATCAGCGCGCCGGACCAGATCATGGCGATCGGGTTGGCGATGTTCTGGCCGAAGATGTCCGGCGCCGAACCGTGCACCGGTTCGAACAGCGAGGGGAACTTGCGCTCCGGGTTGAGGTTGGCCGACGGCGCGATGCCGATGGTGCCGGCACAGGCCGGGCCGAGGTCGGAAAGGATGTCGCCGAACAGGTTGGAAGCCACTACCACATCGAAGCGTTCCGGCTGCAGCACGAAGCGCGCGCACAGGATATCGATGTGCTGCTTGTCCCAGGTGATATCCGGATAATTGGCAGCCATGGCTGCGGTGCGCTCGTCCCAGTAAGGCATGCTCACGGCCATGCCGTTGGACTTGGTGGCCGAGGTCAGGCGCTTGCGATCACGGCTTTGTGCCACATCGAACGCGTACTTGAGGATGCGGTCGACGCCACGACGGGTGAACACCGACTCCTGCAGCACGAACTCGTTTTCGGTGCCTTCGAACATGCGCCCGCCGAGCGAGGAGTACTCACCCTCGGTGTTCTCGCGGATCACCACGAAGTCGATGTCGCCCGGCTGCTTGCCGGCCAGCGGGCACGGCACGCCAGGGAACAGGCGCACCGGGCGGATGTTCACGTACTGGTCGAAATCGCGACGGAACTTCAGCAGCGAACCCCACAGGGAGATGTGGTCAGGCACCTTGTCTGGCCAGCCGACAGCACCGAAGTACAGGGCATCGAAGCCCTTGAGCTGCTCGAACCAGTCATCGGGCATCATCTTGCCGTGTTCCAGGTAGTAGTCGCAGCTGGCCCACTCGAAGTGTTCGAACTCCAGTGCCAGGCCAAACTTCTGCGCCGCCGCCTGGACCACGCGCAGGCCTTCGGGAAGGACTTCCAAGCCGATACCGTCACCGGCAATGGCGGCGATTCTGAATGTCTTGTTCATGCTGGCACCCTTGTTGATCAGAGGTTGGAGTAGATGCCGGGCATGCTATAAGTAGTCGCAGAGAATATAATCAGCGCTTCTGTGGATACTTGAAACACGAACTGTGAATAATCTACCGAATCTGGAAGACCTCAACGTCTTCGTACATGTCGCCCGCCGTTCCAGCTTCGCCAGCGCCGCCAGCGAGTTGGGCATGTCCGCCGCCTTCATCAGCAAGCGCATTCGCCTGCTCGAACAGAACCTGGGCGTGCGCCTGCTGCACCGCACCACTCGTCGGGTATCGGTGAGCGACGACGGCGAGCGCGTTTATCAGTGGGCCTTGCGCATCCTCGACTCAGTGCAACGGATGGGTGATGACGTCAGCGCCCTGCACCGCGAACCCAGCGGGCAACTGCGCATCGCCAGCAGCCTCGGCCTGGGTCGGCGCTTCGTCGCACCGGCCCTCTCGGAACTCGCAACGCGCCATCCGCAGCTGGACATCCGCCTGGACGTCCAGGACCGGCTGGTAGACCTGATCGACGAAGGCTTCGACCTCGACGTGCGGGTCGGCAACGAGATTGACTCGCACCTTATTGCCAAGCCCCTGGCGCGTAATCGTCGGGTGCTTTGCGCCGCACCAGTTTATCTGGAACGGCGCGGCACACCGCGCACCTTGGCAGAACTGGCCGGGCACGATTGCCTGGTGATCAAGGAGCGCGACCACCCCTTTGGCGTCTGGCACCTGCAGGGGCCCGAGGGCGAGGAAAACGTGAAAGTGACCGGACCGCTGTCTTCCAACCACGGTGAGGTGGTGCACCAATGGTGCATCGATGGCCGGGGCATCCTGCTGCGCTCCTGGTGGGACGTGCACGACAGCCTCGAAGACGGGCGCCTCGTGCAGGTACTGCCGGAGTACCAGCAACCGGCGGATATCTGGGCGGTATATGCCGCGCCCCTGGCCAGTTCGGCCAAGGTGCGGGTGGCGGTGGAATACTTGCGGCAGTACTTCGCCGAGCGCTATACGCTGCCGGAAACTTGACCGACCCCAACCGGTATCGCAAGACCTGCGCCAGCCTCTGCAGCAACAGGCCGCTGGTCGGCCACCAGCGCTCGCATCGGCATTGGCAGTAACACGCAATACAGGGTTCGTCTAACGTTAGGTTGTACGCCCACTGAGCAAATGGGACAGGGATCAACCTTTGGATGTAGTCGACAGATGTTTAAGCGGCGCTTCGATAGCCGTGCGTTTCCAGT
Organism: uncultured Pseudomonas sp.; assembly: GCA_964453495.1. GTDB lineage: Bacteria > Pseudomonadota > Gammaproteobacteria > Pseudomonadales > Pseudomonadaceae > Aquipseudomonas. Next base: position 5,155 of record CAYVPI010000061.1, read on the forward strand.
TGGGATGCTGAGGTAGGGATTGCCCAGGGGTGACGATTCTGGCGTTCGCCGGTTGGTGCGACGTCACTCGAGGGGGCATCTTATGATGAATATTCAGCCATCCATTTTTTTCGTGATCTTCTTTGGCCTTATTGCGCTGAACAGCTACCTGGGGTGGCTGCTGCTCGATTTTCTGTGATCGATCGCGGGCAAGCCCGCCCAACGAAGAGCGGGCCTGGTGCGATCAGGATTTGGCGTAATTGAGCACAAACTGCACATGGGCCTTCACGCCGGTGGCCAGGGTGGCGTCGTCGGCAGTGAAATACGGGCTGTGATTGTTTGGCGCTTTTTGCATGTCCGGGCCTTCGGGCGTTGCGCCGAGGAATACGAACAGGCCCGGCACCTTTTCCGCATACAGGGAGAAATCCTCGCTTGGCGACAGGGATGACGGCAATCGCTCGACCTTGCCTGGCGCAGCCAGCTCCAGTGCCGGGACCATCGCTTCGGTTAATGCAATATTGTTGGTGGTGACCGGTGCGTAGTGCATCACTTCCAGGTCGGCCTTAACCTCATAAGCACTGGCGATGCCACTGACCATGGTCGGCATCTTGGTCAGGATGGTGTCGCGTATCGACGAACTGTTGGTGCGGATGGTGCCAGACAAGGTCACCGATTCAGGAATGATGTTGGTGGTGTTGCCGCCGTTGATTGCGCCAACACTGATCACGCCCATGCCCTGGGTCAGGTCGATGCGGCGGCTGACCAGGGTTTGCAAGCCATCGATGATTTTCTCGCTGGCGACGATAGGGTCCACGCCGGTCCAGGGTGCGGAACCGTGGGTCTGCTGGCCCTTGACGGTGATACGAAAGTCATCGGCGCTGTTCAGTGCAGCGCCAGGTTTGAAGTACAGGTGCCCGGTCGGGTAGCCGGACATGACGTGAATACCGAACACGGCCTCGACCTTGGGCGAGTCCAGGGCGCCACCTTCGATCATGGCGCGTGCGCCGATGACAGCCTTGGTGTCGAAGTCATCCACATCGGCCGCGCCCTCTTCGGCAGGCTGGAACAGGAAGACCACGGTGCCGGCGACCTGGTCACGGTGTTCAGCCAGTACCTTGGCAGCCCCAAGCAGCATTGCCGTATGGGTGTCATGACCGCAGGCGTGCATCACTGGAACGGTCTTGCCCAGGCGTACACCCTCGGCCTTGCTGGCAAACGGCAAGCCGGTCAACTCCTTTACCGGCAGTGCATCCATGTCGGCCCGCAGGGCGACCACCGGGCCGGGTTTACCCCCCTTGAGTACGCCCACCACGCCGGTCTTGCCGACCCCGGTGCGCACTTCGATGCCCAATGCCTTGAGGTGCTGCGCCACCAGCGCGGAGGTCTTGACCTCCATGTTGCCCAATTCCGGGTTCTGATGGATGGCATGGCGCAGGTCGATCACTTCCTGGTTGACCGATTCAACCGCGGCGTCCACCCAACGGGTGTCGGCCGCTTGGCACACGGAAGAAGAAATAGCGCTGATAAAAGCGAAGCACAGGGGAGCAGGCGTTTTCATGCTGAGTTATCCGCTGAAGTTGTTCTTGTTAGAAGAAACCGTGCCCATCAAGGCATAGCCTGCACTAGCCTATAAACGATACATAAAGAGTGTCAAATAATTAAATACTTAGTGTCGCCTTTATGAAAACGGGTGCCAAACAACCACCCGACACCTACCACACATAAGCACACGACAACTAAATAACATCAGACAAAACGCGCCACCCAGTCCGTCAAGGAATACCGAACAGTCGTCAAAGTCATTTGATGAACTCGAATTATTTATGACACCGTACAAAAATAATTACAAAACATTGCGTATCATAAATACAAGAGAGGTTCCAATGCGCGCCCGCCCCCCTCGCAAAACCACCTTCTGCCAGCACGCGGCATTGTGCCTGGCGCTCGCATTGCCCATTGCCGCCAGCGCTGCCGATATCACCATCCGCCGCGATGCCTATGGCACCGCACATGTGTACGCCGATCAGGTTTATGACCTGTTCTATGGTTACGGCTATGCCATCGCCCAGGACCGCCTTTATCAACTGGAGATGTCCCGGCGCAGCACTCAGGGACGAGTAGCCGAAGTATTGGGGCGGGACTTCTTGAAGTTTGACACCGGTATTCGCCAGCACTACTCGCCGGACAATATCCGCGCCCAATTGGCAGCACTACCCAAGGCCGACCGTGACATTCTCGATGGTTACGCCGCCGGTATTAATCGCTGGCTTGAAGCGATCAAGCGCGAGCCTGGCAAACTAATGCCACGCCAGTTCATTGATAATGGATTTGAACCGCAGCCTTGGACCGGCTTCGATGTCGCGATGGTATTTATTGGTTCAATGATCAACCGCTTTGGCGATTACAACACCGAGTTGGAAAACCAACAGTTGCTCGATGGCCTGGTGGCCAAAAATGGCGAGAAAAACGGCAAGCAATTGTTCGAATTATTGCTGTCGACAAATAACCCCAATGCCCCCACCACCGTGCCCAAGGGTGAATGGAACCCGGGCTTGCGTGCCGGCGCTTATGTGCCGGCCAAAACACCGGTTGCCAATCGCAAGCAGGACGCCGCCCTGCCGGCGCTTGCCAGCCTGGAACCGACCCTGCCCTGGGACGCCCCCAAGGAGCGGGCATTCAGCAACATCATCGTGCTGGGCGCAAAAAAATCCAAAGACGCCCACGCCATATTGCTCAATGGGCCGCAATTCGGTTTCTACCAACCGGCGTACACCTATTCCATTGGCCTGCACGGGGCGGGTTATGACGCGGTGGGCAACAGCCCATTCGGCTACCCGATGGTCGAGTTCGGCTACAACCGCGACATCAGCTGGGGCAGTACCTGGGGCGCCGGCGATAACGTGGATATCTACCGTCTTGAGCTCAACCCGAACAACCCCACCGAGTATCTCTACCAGGGCCATTACCGGCCGCTGGACGTGCGCACCGAAACCATCGCGGTCAAAGGCGAGAACGATGTCCAGGTCAAGGTTTACCGCAGTGTTCAGGGCGCAGTCGTGGACTATCAGCCAGACCAGGGCGTGGCCTACGCCAAGCGGCGCGGCTGGGAGGGAGAGGAAGTCGCCACACTGATGGCCTGGAACAAGGTCAGCAAGGCCCATGACCATGCACAATGGGCAGCACAGGTGAGCCACTCGGCGATCAACGTCAACTGGTACTACGCCGACCAGCAGGGCAACATCGGCTACGCCTTGGGCGGGCGCTACCCGGTCCGCGTGCAGGGCCATGACAATCGGCTACCGATGCCGGGCAACGGCGATTACGAGTGGCAAGGCTTCATGCCCTTCGCCAGCAACCCGCAGGTCTACAACCCATCCACCGGCTACATCGCCAACTGGAACAACCGCCCGGCCGAAGGCTTCCCCAGCCCGGACCAGTGGTGGTACTCCTGGAACGACGCAGACCGGGTGAACGTATTGTTCAGCCGTCTGGACGCCCATGCCCGCTTCACGCCGCAGCAAGCCTGGGACTTGATGATGGATGCAGCGTTCGAAGACCCCAATGCCCGCTTCTTCGTGCCGCGCCTGGCCAAGGCGGCCGCCGCCAGCGACGACCCGCGCCTGCAGGCGGCCGGCAAACTGCTGTCGAGCTGGAACTATCAGGACCGCGACCAGGACGGCGACAACCGCTACGACAGCCCCGCCACGCCGATTTTCCGTGGCTGGCTCGAACAGATGCTGAGCCTCTCGCTTGGCGATGTACTGCCGCAGCAGCAGGCGTCCTGGTTCCTCGCGACCGGCCATTTGCCAGCCGGCGCCAGCACGCCGGGCAGCCAGAACATCGAAGTCGGGACCAAGGTGATGCACCAGGCCATGCTCGCCCATGAATCGGAAAAGGGCCAAGGCTTCGACCTGTTCCACGGCAAGGACATCGACGCCCTGATGCGTCAGGCGCTGAGCAACAGCCTGGATGACCTGAGCAAAAGCCAAGGCAGTGACATGAATGCCTGGCGCAGCGGTGTAGCGAACATCACCTATTCGGCGAAGAACTTCCTTGGAATTCCTCAAGCCCAGGCCGGCGAAGAGATGAAGAACCGCCTGTCGATGAACCGCGGCACCGAGAACAACCTGACGGTATTCACCGGCAAGGATGCCCGCGGCTACGAAGTGGTCGCCCCGGGCCAATCCGGTTTTATCGCACCGGACGGCACCCGCTCCAAACACTTCGACGACCAGCTCGCCCTTTACGGCAACCTCGACAAGAAGCGCACCTGGCTGAGCCCTGCTGACGTTGAGGCCAATACCGCCGAAACCATCCGCCTTAGCAACTGAAACCCGGGCTTGCCCAGGCACTACCTACCTGCGACCCACACCCTTGGGGGTTGCAGGTGGGCGAGCTTCTGTCAGCTGTGGCGCCTGGGCGCCTATGCACCCCCGACGTCAGGAAAACAATAATAATGACTCTGCAACACGCCATCAGCCTTGCCCTGGGCTTGTGCTGCGCCCTGCCCTGCGCAAGCAACGCCCTCTCGCTCTATCAGGACGAGCAATACGACCTGAAAATGAAACTGCGCCTCGAAGCCGTCTACGGCGATGCCACCAACCAGTGGGACAGCGGCACGTCGCGCTTCGGCTTCAAGGGCCGGGCCAAATTCGCTGAAGACTGGAGCCTGTTCGGTGAAAGCGAATGGGGCTACAACATGGACCTGGGTGCAGACCCGCACGAAGGCGACGACATTGCCAGGCGCCTGGGTTACGCCGGAATCAGCCACAGCCGCCTGGGCAGCCTGGCCTTCGGCCAGCAATGGAGCGCCGTGTTCGACGTGGCCTGGTGGACCGACATGGGCTGGCGCTTCGGCAGTACTGCGTTCGGTGCCTACAGCCTTGCCGACTACGGTGTGACCAGTGGCACGGCGCGGGCCGAAGATGCGCTGGTGTATCGCAACAGCCTGGGCGAACGCCTCAGCTATGCGCTGCAGTGGCAGCCCCAGCGCTCGCACAACGACCTGGGCTACGGCGTCAACGCCTCGCTGGACGACAGCATGGGGGGCTCTGTGGTCTACACCCCGGCGCAGTACGTTTCCCTGGGGGCAGCCTACTATCAGAACCGCTACACCGACGTGACGCCCGGCCATGGCATCGAAGAAGGCGACAAAGGCCACCTCTCGCTGCTGGGTGCCAAGTACGAAGACGGCACCTGGTTCCTGGCCACCAACCTGGCCCATGGTGACAACTGGGAGATCGCCGAAAACGGTCAATTCTATGATTCGCTGGGTACCCAGATCTACGGCCACTACCACTTCAACAGTGGCTGGCGTGTACACCTGAACCTCAACTACCTCACCGACCTCGGCCAACGCAGCCAGGATTACGAACGCAAGCTGGTGATTCCGGGGCTGTCTTATCACTTCATCAAGGACAAGGCGCTGGTCTGGGCGGAATACCAGTACGACCTGGGCAAGCATTACGACGGCGTGGGTTACAGCCGCAATGACGATACCTGGGCAGTAGGCCTGTACTATCAGCTCTGAAGCACCTTGCGCACAGGGACGTGCGATCCACGGGGCCGACTACCGAACCAGGACCGATGCGTCATGAACCTTGCCAAGCTCAATCTCAATTTGTTGCTCAGCCTGCAAGCGTTGCTCAGCGAAGGCAGCGTCACCCGCGCGGCCCAACGACTGCACGTGACGCAATCGGCCATGAGCAAATCCCTGGCGCAACTGCGCGAGCTGTTCAATGATCCGTTACTGGTACGCAGCTACAACAGCACCCGGCTCACGCGCCTGGCGCAAGACCTGCGACGGCAAGTCGATGCGGTGTTGCAGGACATAGAAAGGATGCTACAGCACGCAGCCTTCGACCCGGCGTCGTGCGAGCACAGCTTCACCTTGATGGCGGGCGACTACGAAACCCAGTACCTGCTGCCGCAAATCTTTGAGCACCTGTATCAGTCGGCACCGGGGCTTTCCTTGCGCCTGCTGCACTTGGATGAGCACCTGGTTGCCGGCCTGGCGGGCGGGTTGATCGACCTCTGTTTCTGTACACTGGAAATCGCCCCGTCACAGGTGCATAGCCACAGCCTCTATACCGACCACATGGTGTGCGTGATGAGCGAGCGCCATCCACTTGCCACTCAAGCAATGTCACTGGATGACTATTGCCGCTATCCACATGTGGTCAATAGCTCTGAACGCGGGCAGATGATCAACGACCTCCTTGCGACCCATGGGCGTTTTCGCCACATACGTCTGGAAATGCCGTTGTTCCACAGCGCCTTATGCCTGATCAGCGCCAGTGACTCACTTGTTACCCTGCCTGCACATGTGGCCAGGCATGTCTGCGCCGAGCAGGGATTGGTCCAGGTACCGTTGCCCTTCCCCACGCCCCCCCTGGAGTACGGCCTGATCTGGCCGGCGCGACTTGATGGGCAGGCCAGCCATCGTTGGTTGCGCGAGACCCTGGTAGAGCACATACAACTGCTGATGGGCAGGCAACTGCAGGCGTGAAACCGTACGGTTAGCGCTAAACGCGGCAATGGCTAATCGCCCGACTCAAACCACCTATCGGCCGGTTTTGTCTGGAGGCACCAGGGTACAAAAAGTGCGCTTAGCTAATAAAAGCAACTCGCCCCAGTCTCCCCGGTCAAACACCTATCGCTCACCCGAAGCGAAGCCCGCCTGCCCTGATAGCGGATGAGGTAACGGTCATGCTGACACTCACCATCAATGCCGCAACACAGCAATTGGACGTACCTGACGACATGCCCTTGCTCTGGGTACTGCGCGATGTCGTGCACTTGACCGGCACCAAGTTCGGCTGCGGGATTGCCCAATGCGGCGCCTGTACCGTGCATGTGGATGGCGCGCCGTTGCGTTCGTGCATCACGCCGGTGTCCGCGGTGGCGGGTAAATCCATTACCACCATCGAAGGGCTTTCGCCAGACGCTTCGCATCCTGTGCAACGGGCCTGGGCCGAGCTGGATGTAGTGCAGTGCGGTTATTGCCAGTCCGGTCAGATCATGTCCGCCGCTGCCCTGCTGGCGAAGATCCCCAAGCCCAGCGACGCCGATATCGACCAGGCGCTGTCTGGCAATATTTGCCGCTGCGGCACTTACCCGCGTATCCGTGCGGCGGTGAAACGGGCTTCAGAATTGAGCTAGCGGAGGGTATGCCATGCGCAGCAATAACGGAGTCACCCGCCGCCGTTTTCTCCAGAGCAGCGTGATTGCAGGTGGGGCGTTGGTGATTGCCTTCTCTCTGCCCGGTGGCAGGCGCCTGGCCTGGGCGGCCGATGCTGCACCGGCCACCTTCAGCCCCAATGCTTTTTTACGCGTTGGCAGCGACAACAGTGTCACGGTGCTGCTGGCCCATTCGGAGATGGGCCAGGGCGTGTGGACGGGCCTTGCCATGTTGATTGCCGAGGAGCTGGACGCCGACTGGTCGACGATCAAGGTCGAGCATGCACCGGCCAATGCGGCGTATGGCAGCAAGGTGTTCGGCGGCCTGCAAGGCACCGGTGGCTCGACCAGCGTCTGGTCGGAGTTCGACCGCTATCGCCAGGCGGGTGCGGTGGCGCGTACCTTGCTGGTACAGGCGGCAGCCAAACGCTTTGGCGTGCCGGTGGACGATATCCGAACCGAGAACGGCGCGGTCATCGTCGGCGACAAACGCATCCCCTATGGCGAACTGGCTGCCGAAGCCAGTCAGTTGCCGGCCATCGACCCTGCCGGCGTGAAACTCAAGGATGCCAAAGACTGGAAGGTGATCGGCAAGCCGACCAAACGCTTGGACACGCCCGAGAAGATCAATGGCAGCGCGCTCTTCGGTATGGATGTGCACTTTGCTGGGTTGATGACTGCCGTGGTCGCTCGGCCCCCGGTGTTCGGTGGCTCAGCCAAATCCTTTGATGCCAGCAAAACCAAGGCTGTGCCCGGCGTACGCCAGGTGCTCCAGGTGCCCACAGGCATTGCTGTGGTGGCTGACCACTACTGGGCTGCCAAGCTGGGCCGCGATGCGCTGGTGGTCGACTGGGACCTGGGCCCGCACGCAGGATTGGACAGCGTGCAATTGCTCACCGAATTCAGGCGCCTGGCTGGCACCAGAGGCCAGACCGCCGCGCAGGCCGGCGATGCCAGCGCCAGCCTGGCAAAGGCCGCAAAAAAAATCGATGTCGAATACACCGTGCCTTATCTGGCCCATGCGCCCATGGAGCCGCTCAACTGCACAGTGAACATAGGCCCGGACAGCTGCGAAGTCTGGGCAGGCACGCAATTCCAGACCATCGATCAGCAGGTCACGGCGAAAATCACCGGGCTTAAGCCCGAGCAAGTGCAAATCCATACGATGTTCCTGGGGGGCGGTTTTGGCCGGCGCGCCACCCCGACCTCGGACTTCGTCAGCGAAGCGGTGCAGGTGGCCAAGGCCGCCGGGGTACCGGTCAAAACGGTCTGGAGCCGCGAAGACGATGTGCATGGCGGCTACTATCGCTCGGCCTTTTTGCACAAGGCGCGGATCGGCCTGGGTGACAATGGCCTGCCCCTGGCCTGGGAGCAGGTGATCGTCGGCCAGTCAATCGGCATGGGTACGCCGTTCGAAGCGATGCTGGTACATGAAGGCGTCGACCACACTTCGGTCGAGGGCGTCGCTGATTCGGCCTATCTCAAGGGCGTCGCCCATCATGTCAGCCTGCACTCACCCAGCACCGGCATACCGGTGTTGTGGTGGCGTTCGGTGGGGCACAGCCATACCGGTTTTGTCATGGAGTCGATCATCGACGAGTTGGCCGACGCCGCCGGCAAAGACCCGCTCGAGTACCGCCGCCAGTTGCTCAAAAATGAACCACGCATGCTCGCGGCGCTCAACCTTGCGGCTGAAAAAGCCCAGTGGGGCTCTCCAGTACCTAATGGCCATGCCCGAGGCATTGCGGTGCATGCGTCTTTTGGCAGCTACGTGGCCCAGGTGGCGGAGGTCTCGGTCAGCGATGATGTGATCCATGTGCACCGGGTGGTATGCGCGGTGGAGTGCGGTGTCGCGGTGAACCCCCAGGGCATTGCCGCCCAGATGGAGTCGGGCGTCGCCTTTGGCCTCAGTGCTGCCCTGCACAGCAAGTTGACCTTCAAGGATGGCAAGGTGCAGCAATCGAACTTCCACGACTTCCCGGTGCTGCGCCTGAACGAAATGCCCATGGTGGAAACGCACATCGTGCCCAGTACCGAGAAAATGGGCGGCATCGGTGAAACGGCGGTACCTCCTGTCGCCCCCGCCGTGGCCAACGCCGTGTTCGCCCTGACCGGACAACGCCTGCGCGAATTGCCCCTGCAATTGGCTGGCGTGTGAGGAGAGTCCCATGCACCGTTTGCTCGCCACCTGTGCTTTTAGCGCCCTGCTACCGGCCGGCATGGCGCTGTCTGACGATCAGGCAGCCGCCGTGGCGGCATTTTCAACCGTGCAGAAGGTGTTTCAACACCCCCGCTGCCAGAACTGCCACATTCCTGGCGATGCGCCGCTGCAGTTCGATAGCGGCATCCCTCATGCGATGAGCGTTGTGCGCGGCGCAGAGGGTAAAGGCGCCGCCGGCCTGCCCTGCGTCTCATGCCATGCCGAGGCCAATCCACCGGACAGTTATGGGCCTCATGCCCCGCCTGGGGCACCGCATTGGGCGCTACCGCCACCGGCGCACAAGATGGCCTGGATCGGACTGCCAGCCGATCAGTTGTGCCAGATGATCAAAAACAGGGCAGAAAACGGCGACCGCGACTTCGCCGCCCTGCTCAAGCATGTGCGCGATGACAAGCTGGTGCTGTGGGGTTGGGACCCAGGAGGCGACCGCGCCCCGGTTTCTGTGCCCCATGATGAGTTCGTCGGCCAATTCAAACGGTGGGCCGATGCCGGCGGCCCCTGCCCGGCTGGCTGATTGAACGGGTTTAACTGCAATAAAAATGCACTTAAACAGCACTATTTTTAATTTGCGCGATGTTACGCCGTTCTCCAGACTGCGCTGCAATTGTCATTGCCCCAGGTTAGTGCATGTCCACGCACCAAATTAGTAACTGGCTTTCCCGGTTCACCCCTGCCTCGTTGAACATCCCGCCCAAGGAATGGCTGCGCGCAGCATTCGGCGGTCTACTCGGCCTGCTGGTCGCCAGCTTGCTGTGCCGCGAGGTGTTCGGCAGCGACATTGCCCTGCATCTACTCGGGCCGGTGGCGGCTTCGGCTGTCCTTTTGTTTGCCGTTTATTCCGGTGCACTGGCGCAGCCCTGGTCAATCATCGGCAGCTACCTGGTGGCAACACTGGTGGCCTTGCTGGTGGTCAAGGTATTTGGCCGATCGGTATTCAGCGCCAGCCTCGCCGTCGGCCTGTCACTGGCCCTGATGTGCCCACTGCGCTGCCTGCACCCACCGGGTGGGGCCCTGGCCCTGAGCCTGGTACTGGCCGATGCCAGCTTGGGCGAAATGGGGGTGCACGTTATCTACCCGGTCATGCTCAATGCCGTGAGCCTGTTGGGCATGGCCCTGCTCTACAACAACCTGACGGGTGTGCGTTATCCCAAGCGCCACGCGGCCCCGCAGGTCGAGCACCACACCCTCGACCCTTCGCCCGAGCAACGGGTTGGCATCAATTCCAGCGACCTGGACCAGGCCCTGGAAGAGATCGGCGAATTCGTCGACGTGACCCGCGAAGACCTCGAGCAAATCATCCTTGCCACCGAAAAGCACGCGGTACGGCGCAGCCTGGGCAACCTCACGGCGCAACAGGTCATGTCCCGGGACGTGCACTGCGCCACGCCACAAACCAGCCTGGAGCAGGCGCTGAAGCTGTTCGCCGAGCACCATCTGAAAACCCTGCCGGTGCTTGATGAGGCACGACACCTGGTCGGCATCGTCAGCCTGGTGGACCTGATCGGCCAACCGCTCACGCGCAAGCATTGGAGCTGGCGCAACCTGCTGGGTAAGCACCAGCAGCTCACCCTGGAACACGTCATGAGCCACCCGGTGACTTGCGTGCAAGGCGGCGCGCATATTGTTGAGCTGATACCGCTGCTATCGAGCCAGGGCCTGCATTGCCTGCCGGTACTCGAAGGCAATGAGCTGGTGGGCGTGATCACCCAGACCGACCTGATCGCAGCCTTGCATCGCCACCTGGTGACCCACGCCGATGACGCTCAGATCATCGGGTCCCAGCGCTGGGACCAGTCGCTGTCGGCCTTGACCGCTTCACGCAGCAACTCAAAGGCTTTTTGCAGCACCGCCGAATCGCGCTCGCGCGAATAAACCAGATAAGTCGGATAGTTGAACTCCGGTGCCTTGGGCACCCGTTCCAACACACCGCTATCGATATAGCTTTGCACCACGCGCGTGCGGAAGTAACCCGCGCCGCCGTGTTCCAGAATGTATTGCAGCGCCACCGGCCCCAGGTTGAAACTGACTGCCGCCTTGGCCCACTGAGGCAGCGCGGCGTCATGCTGGCGGCGGAAGTCCTCGCCCCAATCGATGTACACATAGGGTTCGGGACAGGCGACCGAGCGAATCAGGATGAGTTTTTCCTCCAGCAGCTGCTCAACCTGCAGGCCTGGCCAATAAGCCGGCTGGAACACCAGTGCCGCATCAAGCACGCCCAGCTCCAGCTGCCGTAACAGGCTTTCACCGTCCTTGATTTCAGTGCGCAAGGCGTGTGTGGGGATTTGCTCGCGCAGCTTGCCCACCCAACTGAGCATCAAGGGGTTGCAGAGGCTGACTTCGCCGCCAATATGTAACACGTTGTGATAACCATCCGGCAGCGGCAAGTTGCGTCGAGCGGCCTCCCAGGTCTGCACCAGCTGGTTGGCATACAGGATGAAGGTTTCGCCGTCAGGTGTCAGGCTGGCACCGGCGCGGTTGCGCACAAAAAGCTTGCAGCCCAGGTGGCTTTCGAGCTTCTGCACCCGGGCCGTGATGGCGGTTTGTGTGACGTGCAGCTTCTGCGCAGCCGCCACCAGGCTGCCAGAGCGTACGACTTCCAGAAAGGTACGGGCCAGATCAAGATCCATGGGCTGTCCGATGCGCGATAATCAGCCCATTGTAGTGGCATTGGCCGCAACCGGGGCGACCCTGCAGGTCGGCCCCTGGATTTGCCCGCCAGCCCCGGCTCTGCTAGTGTCGCGCCGTTTGTACACCTACCGAGATAGCCGCCATGGCCCGAAAAAAAGCTGCCGTTGACTTCGAGCAATCCCTTGCGGAATTGCAAACGCTGGTCGAGCGCCTGGAAAACGGCGAGCTGTCGCTGGAAGACTCCCTGACCGCCTTCGAACAAGGCATTCGCCTGACTCGCGATTGCCAGGGCGCCTTGGCCCAGGCCGAGCAGAAGGTGCAGATCCTGCTTGAGCGCGACGGCGAACTCGCGCCAGAGCCCTTCGACGTGGAACAACCTGAATGATTGCCACCTACCAGGCCGAGTGCCAGGCGCGCGTCAATGACGCGCTGGAGACGCTCTTCCTCGCCCCGTCGGTCGAGCTGACCCGCTTGTACGAAGCCATGCGCTACAGCGTGATGAACGGCGGCAAGCGCGTGCGCCCGCTGTTGGCCTATGCCGCTTGCGAAGCCTTGGGCAGCGCGGCCGAACAAGCCAATGGCGCGGCCTGCGCGGTCGAGCTGATCCACGCCTACTCGTTGGTGCATGACGATTTGCCGGCCATGGACGACGACGACCTGCGTCGCGGCCAGCCGACCACCCACAAGAAATACGACGAAGCCTGCGCCATTCTCGCCGGCGACGGCCTGCAAAGCCTGGCCTTCACCGCCTTGCTCGAGCCGCGCCTGAGCCCCCAGGATGAACGCACGCGCCTGGCCATGGTGCAAATCCTCGCCCAGGCCGCAGGGCCGGCCGGCATGGTCGGCGGCCAGGCCATCGACCTGGGCTCGGTGGGCCTGAAGCTGGACCAGCAAGCCCTGGAATTCATGCATCGGCACAAGACCGGCGCACTGATCGAAGCCAGCGTCACCCTTGGCGCCCTGGCCAGTGGCCGGGCCGAAGAGGCCGAGCTCAAGGCGCTGCAAACCTACGCCAAGGCGATCGGCCTGGCCTTCCAGGTGCAAGACGACATCCTCGACGTCGAGAGTGACACCGCCACCCTGGGCAAGCGCCAGGGAGCCGATATTGCCCGTGACAAACCGACTTATCCGGCCCTGTTGGGCCTGGACGCAGCCAAGGCCTACGCGCTGGAATTGCGTGACCAGGCGCTGCAGGCACTGCAGCCGTTCGACTCAGCGGCCGAGCCGTTGCGCGAGTTGGCGCGGTATATTGTTGAGCGGCGTAGCTAGATAGTCCTTTGTTAGCTGTTATGGCCCTATCGCGGGCAAGCCCGCTCCTACAAAGGGAACATTGCTCCTGTAGGAGCGGGCTTGCCCGCGATAGCAACACCTCCGACTCACCGGCAAACCCACTACCCCACGAGCAGTCTGCGAAGCAATAAGGTAAACTGCCGCCCTCTTCAAACTTATAATGATTCGCCTGATGCCCACGACGTTTCAAGAGATTCCCCGCGAACGCCCGATCACGCCCCTGCTAGACAGCGCCGACACCCCCGCCGGCCTGCGTCGGCTGGGTGAAGCGGAGCTCGATACCCTGGCCGACGAGTTGCGCCAGGAATTGCTCTATACGGTTGGCCAGACCGGTGGGCATTTCGGTGCCGGCCTAGGCGTCATCGAGCTGACGATCGCCCTGCATTATGTCTTCGACACGCCCGACGACCGTCTGGTGTGGGACGTCGGCCATCAGGCCTATCCGCACAAGATCCTCACCGGCCGCCGCCAAGCCATGGGCAGCCTGCGCCAGAAGGACGGCATCGCCGCCTTCCCGCGCCGCTCCGAGAGCGAGTACGACACCTTTGGCGTCGGCCACTCCAGCACCTCGATCAGCGCAGCGCTGGGCATGGCCATTGCCGCCCGCCTGCAGAACAGTGATCGCAAGGCAATCGCGGTGATCGGCGACGGTGCCTTGACCGCCGGCATGGCCTTCGAGGCGCTGAACCATGCGCCGGAAGTGAACGCCAACATGCTGGTGATCCTCAACGACAACGACATGTCGATCTCGCGCAACGTCGGCGGGCTGTCGAACTACCTGGCGAAGATCCTTTCCAGCCGCACTTACGCCAGCATGCGTGAAGGCAGCAAAAAGGTCCTGTCGCGCCTGCCCGGTGCCTGGGAAATCGCCCGTCGCACCGAAGAATATGCCAAAGGCATGCTGGTTCCCGGCACGCTGTTCGAAGAGCTGGGCTGGAACTACATCGGCCCGATCGATGGCCACGACCTGCCGACCCTGATCGCCACCCTGCGCAACATGCGCGACCTCAAGGGCCCGCAGTTCCTGCACGTGGTGACCAAAAAGGGCAAGGGCTTCGCCCCGGCCGAAGTCGACCCGATCGGCTACCACGCCATCACCAAGCTCGAGCCCCTGGATGCCCCTGCCGCCGCGCCGAAAAAGCCTGGTGGGCCGAAGTACTCCGCTGTGTTCGGTCAGTGGCTGTGCGACATGGCGGCAGCCGACGAGCGCCTGGTCGGGATTACCCCGGCCATGAAAGAAGGCTCTGACCTGGTCGCCTTCAGCGAGCGCTATCCCGCTCGTTATTTCGACGTCGCGATCGCCGAGCAACATGCCGTCACCCTGGCTGCCGGCATGGCCTGTGAAGGCTCCAAGCCCGTGGTTGCCATCTATTCGACCTTCCTGCAGCGCGCCTACGATCAACTGATCCACGACGTTGCCGTGCAAAACCTCGACGTGCTATTCGCCATCGACCGCGCCGGCCTGGTCGGCGAAGACGGCCCGACCCATGCCGGTAGCTTCGACCTGTCGTTCCTGCGCTGCATCCCCGGCATGCTGGTGATGACCCCGAGCGATGAGAATGAGCTGCGCAAGATGCTCACCACCGGGCATCTGTACGCCGGCCCTGCCGCCGTGCGTTACCCACGGGGTAGCGGCCCTAATGCACCGATCGAAAACAACCTCGAGCCGCTGGAAATCGGCAAGGGCGTAGTTCGTCGCCAAGGCAGCAAAGCCGCCCTGCTGGTGTTCGGCGTGCAACTGGCCGACGCCCTGAAAGCGGCCGAGAAGCTGGATGCCACCGTGGTCGACATGCGCTTCGTCAAGCCACTGGACGAAGCCCTGGTGCGCGAGATCGCCGACAGCCACGCACTGCTGGTGACCATCGAGGAAAACGCCATCATGGGTGGCGCTGGCGCTGCGGTCAGCGAGTTCCTGGCGCGGGAGAACATCCTCAAGCCGATGTTGCACCTGGGCCTGCCGGACATCTATGTCGAGCACGCCAAACCTGCGCAGATGCTCGCCGAGTGCGGGCTGAACGCGGCCGGTATCGAAGCGGCTGTCAGCCAGCGCTTGCAGCTACTGGGTAGCTGACACAAAAAGCGGCGCACGCCTGTGCGCCGCGCCTCACCGTTGTTCCGGAATACCGATGAAACTCTCCCGCCTTGCCCTGACCCTTTCCCTGCTGCCGGCCGGCCAACTGCTGGCCGACACATTCACCCGCGAACAGGCACTAAAGATGCCCGACGTGGTGATCAGCGCTGACCGCCAGGTCCAAGCCCGTAACGACAGCAGCGCCGCCAACACCGTATTCACCCGCGAAGATATCGACCGCCTGCAACCGAGCAGCGTCACCGATCTGCTGCGTCGTGTACCCGGGGTGCAAGTGGTGCAGGCCGGCGGGCGCGGCAGCCTGCCGGGGATCAACATCCGGGGTACCCGCTCGGCCCAGAGCCTGGTTCTGGTCGACGGCCAACGCATCGGCACCTCAACCTCCGGGGACAGCAACCTGCAGCACCTGAACATTGAACAGATCGAGCGCGTGGAAGTGCTGCGCGGCTCACGCTCGGTGCTGTACGGCAGCGATGCGATTGGCGGGGTCATCCAGATTTTCACCCGGCGCGGCACCGAGCCAGGCCTGCAACCTCGCCTGCACCTGGGTTTTGGCAGTAACCAGACCTGGGAACGCAGCATGAACCTGTCCGGTGGTGACGAGCAAACCCGCTTCAACCTGGGCGCCAGCCTCGATGAGACCGCAGGCATCAACCGCACCCATGAGTCGTTCCCCAGCGACGGCGACCACGACGCCTACCGCAACAAGGCGCTGAGCTTGAGCCTGAGCCATGCCTTCAATGATGACCTGCAGGCAGGTTTGAACGTGCTGGACAACCGCGGCAAAAGCGAGTTCGACAACCCCTTCGGGCGCTTTGACCCCAACACACGCGAAGTCTTCGAGCAGCAGCCTTACAACGACTTCACTGTGAGCAGCGTCAGCAGCTATGTCGATGCACGCATCAACGAGCGTTGGAATTCCCGTGTAGAACTGGGGCACAGCGAAAACCGCGAAACCAGCCTGGATAAGCTCAGCGACGAACACAGCGTGTTCAATACCTATCGCGACTCAGCGAGCTGGCAGAACGATTTCAGCGTCGACCAGCGCAACAGCCTGCTGCTGGGGGCCGACTGGTACGAAGACCGCATCAACAGCAGCACACCGTTCGACGAGGACAGTCGCTGGAACCGTGCCGCCTTCATCCAGCACCGCTTCGAAGGGGATGGTTTGTCCACCGAGCTGGGCCTGCGCCGCGACCAGAACCAGCAATTTGGTGGGCAGAACAGCTGGAGCGGTACCTTTACGCTACCGCTTGATAATGCCAACGATGTGTTGCTGACCTACAGTGAAGGCTTTCGTGCACCGACCTTCAACGACCTTTACTACCCGGGCTTCAGCAACCCGAACCTCAAGCCGGAAACCTCGAAAAGCTACGAGTTACAGTGGCGCAGCCAGTTGACCGAGACCAGCCGCCTGGAAACCTCGCTGTACCGCACCAACCTTGAAGACGCGATCATCTTCGGCAGCAACTCGCGCCCAGAGAACGTCGCGTCGGCTCGCATCGATGGCTTTGAGGCCGCGCTCAAGCAAGAGTTGTTCGGCTGGCAGAGCAACCTTGGCGTGGCCATCATCGACCCGCGCGATCGCGACAGCGGCCACACCCTGGCCCGCCGCGCTCGACGCACCCTGAGCCTGGACCTGGACCGCCAGTTCGACCGCTTGGGCCTGGGTGCCAGCTGGCAAGCGGTGAGCAGCAGCTACGACGACGAAAACAACCTGCAGCGCCTGGGCGGTTATGCCTTGCTGGGGTTGCGCAGCAGTTGGCTGCTCAATCGCGAGATCGCCCTGGAAATGAAGGTGGATAACCTGCTGGACAAAAGCTACAGCCGGGCGCTGTACAGCCATGATGGCAGCCCGTACGGCTATCGCGAAGAAGGTCGTGCGTGGATGTTTGGCGTGACCTGGACGCCCGACGCCTGATACCGGCGTAGGGTTTCGCGATCAGCGTTCAGGGGCTATCAGCGCGCAAAGCTTGGCCGTCGCGCCAATCATCTGCCCGCTCGGGCGTTCCAGGCCGTCATCGGTCACCAGTAGCAATCGCCCATGGGGCCAGGTTTTCCAGGCATCGAGCTGCGCCTGGCGGGTGGCGAGGATCGCCTCTGGTTTGCGTTGCAACACCGTCTCCAGATTGACCTGCGGTGCCGGCAGGGACAGGTCAGCGAAGATATTGCGGGCTCCACAAGCTTGCAGCGCATCAGAGATGATCTGCCCGCCTCCGATGGTATAGAGCGGCTTGTCCCAGATTTGGTAGAACACCGGCAGCGGTTCGGCGCGTCGATAGCGCTGGCGCAGGCTGGCCAACTGTTCGCGCAGGTCGGCAGCCTGCTTGCGCCCTTGCTCCGCCATCCCGAGGCGAGTGGCAATGGCTTCGATCTGTGCAATGAGTTCGTCGAGGTTGTGGGGTTCGGCGACGTAGGTCGGAATGCCAAAACGCCGCAGCTGCTCGCGTTGCGCCGGGCCGACACTGTCGGGCCAGAGCAGCAGCAAATCCGGCTTGAGGCTGAGCAAGCGCTCCATGTCCAGCTGGCCATACTGCCCCACCGACGGCAGGCCCTTGAGCGCTGCGGGGCGCTCACCCGCATCGAGCACCCCGACCAGGCGGTCGGCTGCGCCCAGCTCCACGACGATTTCAGTCAGCGATGGCGCCAGCGTCACCACCCGCTCAGCGGCCTGGGCCGACCCGCACAGGGCCAGCAGCAGGCATGCGAGCAAACGCAGCATTACGCCAACTGGCGCGGAATACGGTACAGGTACAGCAGCACCAGACTGGAGATTGCCAGGAGCACCAAGGGTACGGCCTCCAGACCCACCGGCACCGCCAGTGCAGCAATCCAGGCCGGCAAGCCCGCCACCAGCAACGCCACTCGCCGGGTTCGCGCCAGAGCACTCCAGGCAGCCGGTTCTTCAGCGGTATCCAAGGCTTTCTGCGTCGCAATCAAGGCGTGCTTGTAAGCAGCAAAACGCGGCAGGCTGATGAACATCGAGGCGACACCTGCGATGAAAAACGGCATGACCAGCACCGGCAGCAGCGGCTTGCTGCTGCCAAATGCCCAACCCATGGCCAGCAGGGGCAACAGGGTCAATGCCAACTGCTGCCACCAGGCCACGGCCAGGCGACGGCGTATTTGCGGCCGGGTCACGCCGAGCCGGCCTCACCCTGGTGCTCATTGCCCATCATGTGGCCAAGCTTACCGGCCTTGGTGGCCAGGTAGTGCTTGTTATGCGGGTTGTGCCCGGTGTGCAGCGGCACGCGCTCGGCCACGCTGATACCCATGGCGGTCAGCGCCTTGACCTTGCGCGGGTTGTTGGTCATCAAACGCAGGGACTTGACGCCCAGGTGCTCGAGCATCGGCAGGCACATGGCGTAGTCGCGCTGGTCGGCGGCAAAGCCCAGGCGCTCGTTGGCCTCGACGGTATCGGCACCACCGTCTTGCAACTCGTAGGCGCGGATCTTGTTGAGCAAGCCAATGCCACGCCCTTCCTGGCGCAGGTACAGCAATACACCACGGCCTTCGCGGGCGATGGCTTGCAAGGCAGCTTCGAGCTGCGAGCCGCAATCGCAACGCTGGCTGAACAGGGCGTCACCGGTCAGGCATTCGGAATGCAGGCGACCCAATACCGGTTCCCCATCCGCCACGTCGCCGAGGCTGAGCACAACATGCTCGCGGCCGGTGGCTTCATCGAGAAAACCATGCATGGTGAATTTTGCAAAAGGGGTAGGCAGCTGAGAAGCGGCAACGAAGACGACGGGCACCGTGTGCTCCTGATCAAATATTGAACTTGAAATTGGCAAGGTGCGCATTGTAACAGCAGCATCCCGCCCGCGCTTAGGCTGAATTATCGTGGATAACGATCAAAATGTTTGATCATCGACTGGTTTACTGTGGCTGTCGACGAAGGGATAAGGCTGCTGCCAGCGCTCGAAAATCTCGCGCAACTCGCCACTGGACACCAGGGTATCCATGCGCTGGTCGAACAATGTCCGCAACGCTCGGCCGCTCGGTGTATCGGCAAACGCCAGGTACAACGGCAATTCGGCCAGGTGCGTGCTTTTGAGCAGCGTCGGATCCTTGGCCATTTCCTGCACGTATTCGACCTCAGTCAGGGCGTCGATATAGTAGTCAGCGCGGTCATGCAGCAGCATCGAGACAATGCCATTGCGCCGCTGCACTTCATCGTAGCGATTGATACTGGGCAGATAACGCTGGAATTCATAACCACGAACCCAGGCCAATCGATACTGGCCGATGGTCTCTGGCTGCGGCGCCGCCTTGGTGGCCAGGCCCAATGCATAGATATGATCGACGTCGAAATGCCAGCGCGGGTAGAGGTTGGAGCTTTTCTCTTTTTGGTAAGAGCCGACCCAGGCATCAGCCTCATCCTTCTCGACCAGGCCGACAGCGCGACTGTAAGGCTCGGTACGGGTCTGCACCCTGACCCCTGCCGGCTCGAAGACCTTGCGCAGTACGTCCCAGGCCAGCCCCGTGCCATCCTGGTTGGTGTACTCGCTCCACTCCTCGCTGGCCAGGCGAATCAAGTCGGGATGCGTGGTGGGCGACGCGGCCCATGCCATCGAGCTTCCCAGCAGCCACGTCAGCACCAGCAATCTCCATCCACGCATTCCCTTATCCTCTTAAGTGAAGCTCCATACCAACCCTTGCATGGCCAGCCAGGCAAACACCCCGGCCAACACATCATCGAGCATGATGCCGACACCACCATGTACGTGCCGGTCTACCCAGCGTATCGGCCAGGGTTTGAGAATATCGAAGAAACGGAACATCAGGAATCCCGCCAGCAACCAGTACCAACCTTCCGGTACCAGCCAGAGGGTTATCCACATGCCGACCATTTCGTCCCAGACGATGCCTTCGTGATCATGCACGCGCAAATCGTCGGCCACCTTGCCGCACAGCCAGAAGCCGAACAGCATGGTTACCCCAAGCATTAACCAATAACCCCAGTCGGGCAACATTTGCCACAACGGAATGAACGGCAACGCTACCAGCGAGCCCCAGGTGCCGGGGGCCTTGGGCATGGTTCCCGAGCCAAAGCCGAAGGCGAGGAAATGCCAGGGGTTGCGCCAGACCGAGGGCGGAACATTTTCCGCAGGGACCTGGTGGGGATGATCAGTCACGGTGACTCCCGGAAATGTTGGTAACCCCGGGTCGCGGGGGTGATGTCCTTACCGTCGCTGTCGCGCAGGGTGACGCCCTGCCCTTCGACCACCTTGCCAATTACCGTGACCGGCAACCCGCGTGCGAGTAAAGCTGGCAGCTCTCGACTGGGCAACGTGAATGCCAGCACATAATCATCGCCACCCGCCAGGGCAGCCTGCCGGGCTTGGGCAGGCTCGAACAAGGCCTGCAGTGCAGCGGACATCGGTAACTTGTCCAGCTCGACCTGCAACGCTACGTTTGAGGCCGCCGCGATGTGCCCGCAATCTGCCAGCAGGCCGTCGGAGATATCCAGCGCAGCGGTTGCCTTGCCCAACAGCGCCTGGCCTAAGGCAAACTGCGGCGAGGGTGACCAGTACCGTGCCAGCAGCGGTTCGGCGATGGCCGCCGGCGCACTGTACTCACCCAACACCAGTGGCAAGGCACCGGCGGCATCACCAAGCGCGCCGCCCACGCAAAGCAGGTCGCCTGGGCGCGCACCACTGCGGGTCAACGCCTTGCCGGCGGGCACCCGGCCAAACACTGTCACGGTCAAGCTCAAGGGGCCGCGCGTTGTGTCGCCGCCGACCAGGCTCAAGCCACAGTGTTGGGCCATCTGGTTCAAACCGCGGGCATAGGCCTGTAGCCAATCGGCAGAAACCGTCGGCAGCGTCAGTGCAAGGGTAAAGGCAACAGGGGTGGCGCCCATGGCGGCCAAGTCGCTGGCAGCAACGGCTAGAGAGCGTTGGCCAAGGAGAAAGGGGTCGCAAACGTCGGGGAAATGCACCCCGGCGACCAGGGTATCGGTAGAAATCGCCAGCTGTTCACCGGCGGGGACTGCCAATAATGCACAGTCGTCACCGATGCCCAGGGCAACACCTTCGCCCGCCTGCGCACAGGGCGCAGCGGCGAAGTAATTGCGGATCAGCTCAAATTCGCCCATTAGCTGCAAGCGCTAGGATCAGCGCTTGAACGCCTTGACTTCGGCTTCGCGAAGACGCGGCGCCAGCTTGTCCAGTACACCGTTGACGAACTTGTGGCCATCGGTGGAACCATAGACTTTGGCCAGCTCGATGCCTTCGTTGATCACAACGCGGTATGGCACATCGACGCGCTTGATCAGCTCCCAGGTGGACAGGCGCAGGACCGCCAGTTCAACCGGGTCGAGTTCGTCGATGGTGATATCCATGCACGGTGCCAACGCTGCGTCGATCTCAGCCTTGCAGGCAGGAACGCCGTGCAGGATCTCGCGGAAGTAGGCGCCATCGATATCGGTGAAATCGTTGTCGACCCGAAACTGCGCTTCGATCTCGTTCAGCGAATGCTTGGCCATGTGCCATTGATACAGGGCCTGCGTCGCGAGCTGACGGGCTTCGCGGCGCTTGGCGCTTTTCGATGGCTTGCCAGCATCCGCAGGTTTTGGATCGCGCGGGTTGAAACGATCGCTTTCGTCGCTAATCACTTGGCCTCCAACTGCGCCAGCAGGCTGACCATTTCCAGAGCGGACAGGGCAGCTTCGGCACCTTTGTTACCGGCCTTGGTGCCGGAACGTTCGATGGCTTGCTCGATGGAATCAACGGTCAGCACGCCAAATGCGACTGGAACGCCAAACTCCATGGACACCTGGGCCAGGCCCTTGGTGCATTCGCCCGCCACGTATTCGAAGTGCGGAGTACCGCCACGAATGACCGCGCCCAGGGCGATGATTGCCGCGAACTCGCCCTTCTGAGCGACTTTCTGCGCAACCAGCGGGATTTCGAAGGCGCCAGGCGCGCGGATGATGGTGATGTCGCTTTCGCTCACGCCGTGGCGAACCAGGGCATCAACTGCACCGCTGACCAGGCTTTCAACGACGAAGCTGTTGAAGCGGCCCACTACCAGAGCGTAGCGGCCTTTAGGGGCGATGAAGGTACCTTCGATGGTCTTCAGGGTCATTCGTTAGATCTCTTAAAGAGCCGGGACGCGTCTTGTACGCGCCCCTCAGTGATATTTGAACCGCGAATTCAAGGCCGGAAACAACCGGTCATTATTCGGAGGGCACGTATTCTACAACTTCCAGATCGAAACCGGATATCGCATTAAATTTCATTGGCGCAGACATCAAGCGCATTTTGCGCACGCCCAGGTCCCGGAGGATCTGCGAACCGGCACCGACGATGCTGTAGGTGGTCGGTTTTTTCACGATAGCCTGATCCGCAGTTTCACGGATGTGCGCCAGCAATACGTCGCCATCGAGCGGGTGACCGAGCAACAGCACCACGCCGCTGCCGGCCTCGGCCACCGCAGCCATGGCGGCGCGCAGGCTCCAGCGGCCCGGTTGCTTGACCATCAACAGGTCGCGCAGCGGGTCCATGTTGTGCACGCGAACCAGCGTCGGTTCTTCAGCGCAAACAGTGCCCAGGGTCAGCGCCATGTGCACGTCGCCTTCCACCGAATCACGATAGGTCACCAGGTTGAATTGGCCCAGTTCGCTGTCCAGTGGCTGCTCGGCAATCCGCTGAACGGTACGTTCGTGGATCATCCGGTAGTGAATCAGGTCGGCAATGGTGCCGATCTTGATGTTGTGTTC
>CAYVPI010000062.1:0-28118 GCA_964453495.1 uncultured Pseudomonas sp.
CGCAGAAAATGCCGCTGTCTTTCTGGTTGATGATCGCGTCGATCGCCAGAGCGGTCTTACCGATCTGACGGTCACCGATGATCAGCTCACGCTGGCCACGGCCAACCGGGATCATGGCATCAACCGACTTGTAACCGGTTTGCACCGGCTGGTCGACCGACTTACGCCAGATCACGCCCGGCGCAACCTTCTCAACAGCGTCGGTAGCGACGTTGTTCAGCGGGCCTTTGCCGTCAACCGGGTTGCCCAGGGCATCGACTACGCGGCCCAGCAGTTCCGGACCAACCGGTACTTCGAGGATGCGGCCGGTGCACTTGGCGCTCATGCCTTCGGCGAGCGTGGTGTACGCGCCCAGTACCACTGCACCAACGGAGTCTTGCTCCAGGTTCAGGGCCATACCGAAAACGCCACCAGGGAATTCGATCATTTCGCCGTACATCACGTCGGCGAGGCCGTAAATGCGCACGATACCGTCGGAAACGCTGACGATGGTGCCTTCATTACGGGCTTGAGCGGTCACATCCAGCGCGCCAATGCGCTGCTTGATGATTTCGCTAATTTCGGAAGGATTCAGTTGCTGCATGCCAGTTCCCTCAAATCAGGATTTCAACGCTTCGGCCAGCTTGTTCAATTTGCCGCGTACCGAACTGTCGATGACCAGGTCACCAGCGCGGATCAACAGGCCGCCAATAAGGGCAGCATTGACAACCGGCTTGGGTTGGACAGTTCGAGCCAGCCGCTTGGAAAGCGCGGCAGCCAGGGTTTGTAGTTGTTCCGCGCTGAGCTCGAAGGCTGTTTGCACCTCAACGTCGAGGGTGCTTTCAGCTTCGGCTTTCAATACGGTGAATTGCTCAAGTACGACCGGAAGTAGCGCCAGACGATCATTGCTGCTCAGGGTTGCCAGGAAGCTGATGAAGGTGTCATCAACATGGCCACTGCATACCTGAGTCAGGACTTTGACCTTCTGCTCGCTGGTCAACGCTGGATTAACCAGTTGCTGTGCGACTTCCGGGGTCTGCACGGCGGCAGCGGAAAACGACAACATGGCCAACCAGGCGTCAGCCTGACCGGCACTGCTGGCGAACTCAAAAGCGGCTTTGGCGTAAGGCCGACCAAGCGTAATGGTATTGATCATCGCTTGCCTCGCTTAGAGTTGTGAGGCCAGTTTTGCGACCAAATCATTGTGTGCAGCGCCGTCTATCGAAGACTCGAGAATCTTCTCGGCACCGGCAACGGCGAGAACCGCTACTTGAGCACGCAGTTGATCCTTGGCACGGTTCACTTCCAGATCGATTTCGGCTTTGGCACCGGCAATCAACTTCTCGCCTTCGGTGCGGGCCTGGGTCTTGGCTTCTTCAACGATCGAATTGGCGGTTTTATTCGCGCGGTCGATGATTGCGCTGGCCTGCTCTTTACTTTCACGCAGTAATTGAGCAGCGCGTTCCTGGGCAAGATGCAGATCACGCTCGGCGCGCCCTGCAGCATCCAGACCTTCGGCGATTTTCTTCTGGCGTTCTTGCATGGCGCTGGTCAGTGGCGGCCATACGAACTTCATGCAAAACCAGACGAAAATAGCGAAGGAAATCGTTTGACCGAACAGGGTCAGGTTTATGTTCACAGCGATTTACCTCGTGCTATCTCGTATGAGCGGTGTCAATTTCGCAGCTATGGGGATTCGCACAGGCGAACCCCGCATCACACTGGAAAGTGATTAAGCACCAGCAGCCGGAGCAACAACGAAGATCAGGTACATCGCGATACCAACACCGATCATCGGAACGGCGTCGAGCAGACCGGCCATCAGGAAGGTCTTGGTTTGCAGCTGTGGGCCCAGCTCAGGTTGGCGAGCGGTGGATTCCAGCAGTTTGCCGCCCAGCAGGGCGAAACCGATGCCAGTGCCCAGTGCGCCCAGACCGATCATGAGGGCAGCAGCGATATAGACGAGTTCCATAAATAAAGCTCCAGAGTTTCAGAAGTTAAGGTTTTGTGTTGAACAGGGTTACTGGCGTCAAGTTGCTATCAATGATGGTCTTCGTGCGCAGCACTCAGATACACCACCGTCAGCACCATGAAAATGAAAGCCTGCAGCGGGATCACCAGGATGTGGAAGATCGCCCATGGCACGTTGAGCCCGAATTGCAGGTAGAAGGGCAGCAGCGCGATCAGGATGAACACCACTTCGCCGGCATACATGTTGCCGAACAGTCGCAGGGCCAGACTCAAAGGCTTGGTCAGCAGGCCGATGATTTCGAGAAACAGGTTGAACGGGATCAGCGCCCAATGGTTGAACGGGGTGAACGACAGTTCCTTGGTGAAGCCGCCGATACCCTTGACCTTGATGCTGTAGAAGATGATCAGGATAAACACGCCAAGGGAGATACCGAAGGTGCCGTTAGGATCGGCGGTCGGCACAATCTTGAAGTATTCAAGCCCCAGCAGGCTCGCCAGACCCGGAATGTAGTCGACCGGGATCCACTTCAGGCTGTTCATCAGCAGGACCCAGACGAAGATGGTCAGGGCCAGCGGAGCAACCAGCGAGTTACGGCCGTGGAAGGTGTCCTTGACGATGCCCTGGACGAATTCGATGCACATTTCCGCAACGTTCTGCAGCCCGCCCGGAATACCGGTGGTGGCCTTGGTGGCCGCCATACGGAACAGACCGAGGAAAATCAGGCCCATAAACACCGACCAGCCCATGGTGTCCACGTGAACGGCCCAGAAGCCCATTTGCGCAACGTCTTCCGGGGTCTGGGCCAGAATCCAGCCCTTTTCCGGATGCTCGCCATAGACCAGGTTTTGCAGGTGATGCTGGATGTACTCTGCCGGGGTGTTTGCCATAAACGCCTCAAACGCTCTAATGCTTCAGAAATTTTTTATCAGTAGTGGAGCGCTGGCGGCTGCCGCCACAGCCAGCAGGTACCCGACGAACAACGCCGCGATATCCAGCTGCCTTATGCCCACAAACACCAGTGCAAACAGCACTGCTGTGAGAATCCATTTACCCATTGCCCCAGACCAGATGGACTGGACAATGTCTCTTGCCGAACGCGCGCCGAAATAACGAAAGGCTTTGTACGCAAAAAACGCATTCGGCAGCAGGGCGATCATGCCCCCCAATAGTGCCGAGTAACCGGCGGTCATACCCTTGCCGAGAATAAAAAGCAGGGTGACCAGCAGACAGACAATCGCCTGCACAAGCAGAACAGGAAATCCGGGTTGCTGGATAAACGGCGTTTTGTTGCGAATAGCCAAACCAGCGACACCCCGATCCAAGCTGCGAAAATTAACCAACTTGAAGCATGCAAAACAGCGCGGCGAGTATAGGTGCAGGTCTGCTCCCGATCAACCTCGCTGTAGTGCCTGGGTTGGCAATACTACATTTACAATTGTTTCAGCGAATGTGGGCGAGTACGCCCTGCAACTCATCCAGCGAACTGTAGCGGATCACCAGTTGGCCTTTGCCCTTGTTGCCGTGTTTGATCTGCACCGGTGAGCCCAGACGCTCAGCCAGGCGCTGTTCGAGCCGGCTGATATCCGGATCGGCCTTGACCGCCGGCGGCTTTTCCTTGCTGTTCAGCCACTGGCGCACCAGTGCCTCGGTTTGCCGCACGGTCAGGCCCCGTGCGACAACATGTCGCGCACCCTCGGTCTGCTGTTCCGCCGGTAAACCGAGCAGGGCGCGGGCATGGCCCATTTCCAGATCGCCATGGGACAGCAGGATCTTGATCTCTTCCGGCAGGGCGATCAGGCGCAGCAGGTTGGTGATGGTCACCCGGGATTTGCCCACGGCGTCGGCGACCTGTTGCTGGGTCAGCTGAAATTCCTGCTGCAGGCGCTGCAGGGCCATGGCTTCTTCGATGGGGTTGAGGTCTTCGCGCTGGATGTTCTCGATCAGCGCCATGGCGATGGCGGCTTCGTCCGGCAGTTCGCGGACCATGGCCGGGATCTTGTCCAGGCCGGCCTGCTGGCTGGCACGCCAGCGGCGTTCGCCGGCAACGATTTCGAAGCGGCCTTCGGCAATCGGCCGCACCACGATCGGCTGCATCACCCCGTGGGCCTTGATCGACTGGGCCAGTTCTTCCAGAGCGGTGGCGTCCATATCCCGGCGGGGCTGGTATTTGCCGCGCTGGATCAGGTCCAGGGGCAGGTACTGCAGTTCGCGGCTGTCGACCTGGGCGGCTTCTTCCTGCAAGGCGCTGACACTGGTGCCACCAAGCAGGGCGTCCAGACCGCGTCCCAGTCCTCGTTTCTTCACAGCCATGGGAATTTCCTTATGCGGTTGCCGTGTGGGCACTGGCGCGCTGACGACGGACCAGTTCACCGGCCAGAGCCAGGTAGGCGATGGCACCACGGGATTGCTTGTCATACACCAGCGCCGGCATGCCAAAGCTGGGTGCCTCGGCCAGACGCACGTTACGCGGGATCACGGTTTGGTACAGGGTATCGGGGAAGTGCTGCTTGAGCTGGGCCGATACGTCGTTGGTCAGGCTGATGCGCGGGTCGTACATGGTGCGCAGCAGGCCTTCGATCTTCAGTTTTGGATTGAGCAGCTCGGCGATGCGCTGGATGCTGTTGACCAGATCGCTCAGGCCTTCCAGGGCGTAGTACTCGCACTGCATGGGGATGATCACCCCATCGGCGGCGACCAGGGCGTTGATGGTCAGCATCGACAGCGCCGGCGGGCAGTCGATGAGGATGTAGTCGTAATTCTCGCGGATCGGCGCCAGGGCGTAACGCAGGCGACTCTCCTTCATTTTCATTTCCAGCAGCGAGACTTCCGCTGCTGTGAGGTCGCGGTTGGCCGGCAGCAGCTGATAGCCGCCGTGCTCGGAGAACTGCATGGCCTCGACCAGGTTGCATTCGCCGATCAGCACGTCGTAGATCGAATGCTCCAGGGCATGCTTATCCACACCGCTGCCCATGGTGGCGTTGCCCTGGGGATCCAGATCGATCAGCAGCACGCGGCGCTTGGTCGCAACCAGCGAAGCCGCCAGATTGATGCAGGTGGTGGTCTTGCCCACCCCGCCTTTCTGGTTGGCGATTGCGAATACCTTAGCCATGCTGCCTTCTCCCTAAACCGAGCGACGCAGTATCAGCAGATGGCGCTGACCTTGGCAACCGGGAACCTTGAGCACGTGGGTGGCGCTGAGCCGGAAGTCCGCCGGCAGGGCCTGCAGTTCGTCGTCCGGGTGTACGCCTTTCATCGCCAGCCACTGGCTGTGTTCGCTGCCGAGATGGCGGGTCCAGTTGCTGAAATCTTCCAGCGAGCTGAAGGCCCGCGAGCATATGCCGTCGAATGGCTGCTCGGGCTTAAATTCTTCGACCCGGCTGTGGATAACTTGCAGGTTGGCCAGTTTCAACTCCAGCTTCACCTGGGTCAGGAAGCGGGTTTTCTTGCCGTTGGAATCGAGCAGGGTGAACTGCCGCTCGGGAAACAGGATGGCCAGGGGAATACCCGGCATGCCGCCGCCGCTGCCGACATCCAGCCAATTATCCCCAGCCGCAGCGACGAATGGCACCACGGACAGGCTGTCGAGCAGATGGCGCGAGACCATTTCGTCCGGGTCACGCACCGCCGTGAGGTTGTAGGCCTTGTTCCACTTGATCAGCAGGGCCAGGTAGGCGAGCAGTTGTTCGTGCTGCTCGACGCTGAGTACGACGCCCAGCTCGCGGGCACCCTGGCTCAGTTCTTCGGCGTGACGGGGGGTAACGGACATCAGGCGCTGTGCTCCAACTGCTGACCGGCAGTGCGCTTTTTCAGGTGGATCAGCAGCAGGGAAATCGCCGCCGGAGTGACCCCGGGAATCCGCGAAGCCTGGCCCAGAGTCTCGGGGCGAGCGTTACCGAGCTTGTGCTGGATTTCCTTGGACAGCCCGGAAATCCCGTTGTAATCGATATCGGCCGGCAGCTGGGTGTCTTCGCTGGCGCGCAGGCGGGCGATTTCGTCCTGCTGGCGGTCGATATAACCGGCGTACTTGGTCTTGATTTCGACCTGCTCGGCCACTTGCGGGTCGTGCGCACCGCCGCCGGTGATGGCCACCAGGCCGGCATAATCGATTTCCGGACGTGAGAGCAGGTTGAGCAGGTTGTACTCGTGGGTCAGCGGCGTGCCGAAGCGTTCGGCAATCGCATCGCCCTGAGGTGTCGCCGGGCGGACCCAGGTGCTCTTCAGACGCTGCTCTTCCAGAGCGATGGCTTCGCGCTTGGCCTCGAAAGCCGCCCAGCGCACATCATCGACCAGGCCCAGCTCGCGGCCTTTGGCGGTCAGACGCAGATCGGCGTTGTCTTCACGCAGAATCAAGCGGTACTCGGCCCGCGAGGTGAACATGCGGTACGGCTCCTGAGTGCCGAGGGTAATCAGGTCGTCGACCAACACGCCGATGTAGGCCTCATCGCGGCGCGGGCACCAGCTGTCCTTGCCCTGGGCACGCAGCGCGGCATTGCAGCCAGCGAGCAGACCTTGCGCACCGGCTTCTTCGTAACCGGTGGTGCCGTTGATCTGGCCGGCGAAGAACAGCCCAGCGATTACTTTGGTTTCCAGGCTGTATTTCAGATCGCGGGGATCGAAATAGTCGTATTCGATGGCATAGCCGGGCCGCACGATATGGGCGTTTTCCATACCGCGGATGCTGCGCACCAGCTGCAACTGCACATCGAAGGGCAGCGAGGTGGAAATGCCGTTGGGGTACAGCTCATGGGTGGTCAGGCCTTCCGGCTCGATAAACACCTGATGGCTGTCCTTGTCGGCGAAGCGGTGGATCTTGTCTTCGATCGACGGGCAGTAGCGCGGGCCCACGCCCTCGATCACCCCGGAATACATCGGCGAGCGATCCAGATTGGCCGCGATGATTTCGTGGGTACTGGCGTTGGTGTGGGTGATCCAGCAGCTGATCTGCCGCGGTTGCTGTTCGGCGCGACCGAGGAAGGACATCAGCGGCGTCGGAGTATCGCCGGGTTGTTCGGTCATCAGCGAGAAATCCACCGAACGGCCATCGATACGCGGTGGCGTACCGGTTTTCAGGCGACCGACGCGCAGCGGCAATTCGCGCAAACGCTGAGCCAGGGCAATCGAGGGTGGATCGCCGGCACGGCCGCCGGAGTAGTTCTGCATGCCGATGTGGATAAGTCCACCGAGAAAGGTACCAGTGGTCAACACCACGGAATCCGCGAGGAAACGCAGGCCCATCTGGGTGACTACGCCTTTGACTTCGTCGTTTTCGACGATCAGGTCGTCGGCGGCCTGCTGAAATATCCACAGGTTGGCCTGGTTTTCCAGGGTTTCACGAATCGCCGCCTTGTACAGCACCCGGTCGGCCTGGGCGCGAGTGGCCCGTACGGCGGGGCCCTTGCGGCTGTTCAACACACGGAACTGGATGCCGCCGCGGTCGGTGGCTTCAGCCATGACCCCGCCGAGGGCGTCGATTTCCTTGACCAGATGGCTCTTGCCGATGCCGCCAATGGCCGGGTTGCAACTCATCTGCCCGAGGGTTTCCACGTTGTGGGTCAGCAGCAGGGTTTTTACCCCCATGCGTGCCGCCGCCAGTGCGGCTTCGGTACCGGCATGACCGCCGCCGATGACGATCACCTGAAAACGGGAAGGGAAATCCACCACGCACCTCGTGCCTGTTGAGAATTTTGGGGGCTTTTGGGTTGAAAAGCTGGAAAGGCGGCAAGTATAGGGATTTAGCCGGTGTGAAAGAAGCCTTTTGCACAAAAAATAGCCAGCTGCTCGGGGAGCTCGAACGGGTCGATCGGTTAATAAAGAATAAAAGAATGAATTTTTATAAAGCCTTGTTTATATGTTTATTACTTAGCAACGGCTTTTCTGTGGATAGATGGCTACAGGCTAATGGCATCAAGGCCTGCAGCGTTTGAAAAGTCTGTGCTGATCCTGCCATCTGCCTGTTCAGTTGCCGTACGCAAGCTGTGGATGAAATGGATGGTTATCCACAGGGGCAGTTATCCTCCGTTTTATCACCGGGTTATAGGCAGGGCTTAGGCTGGGTTTTCCACAGGGCTTAGGTGGATAAATAAGTGCTTGGACGTGGGTATTTCGCCCAGGCGAAGGCCTGCCTGGATGGCATAAGTTGGGATTTCGGGAGGTAGGATGGGTTAGGCGCATGGAGGGTATTGCGGATGCGGCGCATGATTAGATGCGCCGTAACCCATCAGAAATATCGTGCAGCTAATGGATTAGGCGATGCGTTGGCAGGTTAGACGGCGTGTGCCGTCCAGCCTATTTGCCGATACAGAAGCTGGAAAAGATCCGCCCCAGCAGATCATCGGAGCTGAACGCACCAGTGATTTCGCCCAGGGCCTGCTGGGCCATGCGCAGGTCTTCTGCCAGCAACTCACCGGCTCCGGCCAGGGTCAGCTGGGCGTGGCCATGCTCAAGGTGAGTGGCGGCCTGGCGTAGCGCCTCCAGGTGGCGCCTGCGGGCGCTGAAGCTGCTCTCGGCGGTCTGCTCATAGCCCATACAAGCCTTGAGGTGTTCGCGCAGCAGGTCCAGACCCTCGCTCGACCTGGCCGAAAGACAGATGGTGATATGGCCGTCATTGCAGGCTTCCAGGGCAATGGCCTCGCCCGACAGATCAGCCTTGTTGCGGATCAGAGTGACCTTGGCCGGGTCCGGGCGCTGGTCGAGAAATTCGGGCCACAGGGCAAAGGGATCGTCCGCTTCGGGGGCCGTGGCATCCACCACCAGCAGGATGCGGTCGGCTTCGCCAATGGCCTTGAGCGCACGCTCGACGCCGATGCGTTCGACCTGATCCTCGGTAGCGCGCAGGCCGGCGGTATCCACCACATGCAGGGGCATACCGTCGATATGGATATGTTCGCGCAGCACGTCGCGGGTGGTGCCGGCGATCTCGGTGACGATGGCAGCTTCGCGACCGGCCAGGGCATTGAGCAGGCTGGACTTGCCGGCATTCGGCCGGCCGGCTATCACCACCGTCATACCGTCGCGCAGCAGGGCACCCTGGCCGGCCTCGCGCAGCACCCCGTCAAGATCCGTGCGCACGCCATCGAGCAGATTCAATACATGGCCATCGGCGAGAAAGTCGATTTCCTCTTCGGGAAAATCGATGGCCGCCTCGACATAGATACGCAGGCTGATCAGGCGCTCGGTGAGGCCATGCACGCGACGGGAGAACTCGCCCTGCAGCGAGCGCAATGCATTGCGTGCGGCCTGCTCGGAGCTGGCCTCGATCAGGTCGGCAATCGCCTCGGCCTGGGCCAGGTCGAGCTTGTCATTGAGAAAGGCCCGTTCGCTGAACTCCCCCGGGCGCGCCAGGCGCGCGCCGAGCTGGACGCAGCGGCGCAGCAGCAGGTCGAGCACCACCGGGCCGCCATGGCCCTGCAGTTCCAGCACATCCTCGCCGGTAAAGGAGTTGGGCCCGGGGAAATACAGGGCCAGGCCTTCATCCAGCACCTGCTCGGCATCGGCGAAGAACGGCCCGTAATGGGCATAGCGCGGTTGCAGCTGACGTTGGCAGATGGCCTGGGCCAGTTGCCCCGCCAGGGGACCGGAGACACGGACGATGCCGACCCCACCACGGCCCTGAGCGGTGGCAACGGCGGCAATGGTTTCGCGGGCTAGTTGCATGGGGTTCTCCAAACGGGGCATAGCAAAACGCCCCTGAAGAGGGGCGTTTTATTCAAGCTTAGAAGCAACCTGATTTTAGGCTTCGGCAGCCTTGGTTGCTGCTTCGATCTTGCGGGTAATGTACCACTGCTGTGCGATCGACAGGATGTTGTTGACCACCCAGTACAGCACCAGACCGGCCGGGAACCAGAGGAAGAAGAAGGTGAAAATGATCGGCATCATCTTCAGTACCTTGGCCTGCATCGGGTCCGGCGGCGTCGGGTTGAGCTGCTGCTGGATAAACATGGTCGCGCCCATGATGATCGGCAGGATAAAGAACGGATCCTTGATCGCCAGGTCGGTTATCCACAGCAGCCAGGGGGCCTGGCGCATTTCCACGCTTTCCAGCAATACCCAGTAGAGCGCGAGGAAGACCGGCATCTGCACCAGGATCGGCAGGCAGCCGCCCAGCGGGTTGATCTTCTCTTTCTTGTACAGCTCCATCATCGCCTGGGACATCTTCTGCCGGTCGTCACCATGCTGCTCTTTCAACTGAGCCAGCTTGGGTGCAACGGCCCGCATGCGCGCCATGGACTTGTAGCTGGCGGCCGACAGGGGGAAGAAGATCAGCTTGATGATCAGGGTCAGGAAGATGATCGACCAGCCCCAGTTACCCAGCAGGTTGTGGATAACTTCCAGCAACCAGAAGATCGGCTGAGCCAGGAACCACAGAATGCCGTAGTCGACGGTCAGCTCGAGGCCGGGCGACAGGGTCTTCAGATGACCTTGTAGCTTCGGGCCGGCATATAGAACGGCACTGGTTTCGCCCTGAGCGCCGGCAGCAACCTGAATGGCCGGGCCGGTAAAGCCGACAATGTAGTTGCCTTGGCTGTCTTTGCGGGTCTGGATCTGGTTGGTGCTGTCTTTGCTTGGAATCCAGGCAGTGACGAAGTAATGCTGTAGCCAGGCAACCCAGCCTCCTTGAACGGTTTCTTTGAAAGCTTGTTTGTCGATGTCTTTCATCGACACTTTTTTGTACGGCTCTTCGGTGGTCCACAGCGCACCACCGAGGTAGGTCGCAGTGCCGGTGGCAGTGGTGGAGGACGGATCGTCGCTGCCATCACGCTTGAGCTGGGCGAACATGTTGCCGCTCCAGGCCTGACCACTCTGGTTGTCGATCAAGTAGCTGACAGTCAACTGATAGGAGGCAGGGTCGACGCAACCCGGTTTTTTCTGCTGCTGCTCTTTTTCCGAGCACTGCGGATTCAGGCCGCGGATAAAGCTGAAACGCTTGATGTAGTTGACGCCGTTCTC
Organism: uncultured Pseudomonas sp.; assembly: GCA_964453495.1. GTDB lineage: Bacteria > Pseudomonadota > Gammaproteobacteria > Pseudomonadales > Pseudomonadaceae > Aquipseudomonas. Next base: position 10,898 of record CAYVPI010000062.1, read on the forward strand.
GCTGAGCTTGAGATCGACCTGCAACTGGTCCTGGCCTTCGGCCATTTCATAGCTCTGCTTGTCGCTGCTCCACAAAGCACGACCGCTGGACTTGTCCGGGGCATTGCTGCCAATCAGGCCGCTCTGGGCCAGATAGACCCGCTCGCCACCGTTGTCGAACAGCTGGAAAGGCACGTCGGGACGGTCCTGACGGCGTGGGTACTGCGGCAAGCGCAGTTGCACCACATCACCACCGCGGGGGTCGATGGCCAGTTCCAGGACATCGGTTTTTACCCGGATCAGTTCATCACTGACGGCCGTCGGGGCAACGCTGATGGACCCTGGCTCGACTGCAGTCGCTGCAGTCGGAATATCGTCACTGCTGACAGCAGTGGAAGCAGTGCCGGTAGTATCCGGCAAGCCCGGAACACTGCTGCTGACTGCGGCATTTTCAGTCGGCAGGGCAGCTTGACCGTAGTCCTGGTTCCACTGGAGAACCATCATATAGGACACGATTGCCAGGGCGACGATCAGGATCGAGCGTTGAATATCCATGATTATTCGGCCATCGAAGAGGAACGGGAGGTTTTCGCGGGGGGAACCGGGTCGTAGCCACCGGGATTCCACGGGTGACAGCGGCCAAGCCGACGCAGGGTCAGCCAGCCACCACGCGTGACGCCATGGTGTTCAATGGCCTCAAGCGCGTAGCAGGAACAGCTTGGGTAAAAACGACAGTGGCTGGCCATCAAGGGGCTGATGGCGTAGCGGTAGAACTGGATTGGAAGCAAGGCCAGTTTACGCATGGGTACTGTCGGTTACCCCGGTTTGAGCAGGTGCTTGCGGGCTGGGTTTGCTGCGTTCCAGGCGTTTCCAGAGCTTGCCGAACTGGCGGGCCAGTTCAACATTCTCCAGATCGCCGAGACCCTTGCGCGCCACCACGACAATGTCCCAGCCAACCAGGTTGTCCTGGTTGAGGCGGAACGATTCACGTATCTGGCGTTTCAGGCGATTGCGCTCAACCGAGAGCTTGACGCTCTTTTTCCCGATCACCAGACCCAGACGGGGATGATCGAGATCGTTGTTGCGCGCCAGCAGCAGGACATTTTTGCCCGGAGCTTTGCCGCTAGGGGAGTCGAAGACTGCCTTGAATTGCCGGGGGGTTAGCAGGCGCTTTTCCCGACTGAAGTCTCGACTCACCACAAGACCGAAATATTAGACGGCGAGACGCTTACGGCCCTTGGCGCGGCGACGCGACAGGACAGCACGGCCGTTCTTGGTGGCCATACGAGCACGGAAACCGTGGGTGCGAGCGCGTTTGATAGTGCTGGGTTGGAAAGTACGTTTCATGGTGCGGTACCTGGGTGGTCGACTACGGGCCGGAATGGCCCCCGTTTTAAGAGACCGGCAATTCTAGAGAAAGCGGAGGGTCAGGTCAATTTCCAACCAGGCTTTTCCTGCATAAAGAAATATAAAGAAGAGATTATTTAAAGATCTTTTGTAGTGTTAGTAGCTATTAGTACCTCGCTGACCTGTGCATAAGTGCCTGCAGGCCACAGAATAAGGCCCTCTCAGCCCAGGGTAAGTCTGTCGAAAAGCCGTGCGGCGGCTGTGCGGCGCATGGGCACAAGCTGAGGATGGAATGCGCTTTTACCCACAGGCGGGTTATCCACCGGGTTTAGCCCTGGCTTATCCCATGAGCTTGGGTGGGGTTATCCACAGAGCTTGGGACACTTGTCGAGGATTAGGTATAAGCCAATAACACCTTGATTTTCCTTGCTTGCCACCGGGTTTACGTGTGGATAACTCAGGCCTCGCCGGCTACAATGAAGGCTGTTTTTTGCCTCGCCGCCTTTCGATTTAGGGGATATCCGTGTCTGTGGAACTTTGGCAGCAGTGCGTCGAGCTTCTGCGCGATGAGCTGCCTGCTCAGCAATTCAACACCTGGATCCGTCCACTGCAGGTCGAAGCCGAAGGCGACGAGCTTCGCGTCTATGCGCCGAACCGTTTCGTGCTCGACTGGGTCAATGAAAAGTACCTGACTCGCCTGCTCGAGCTGTTGTCCGAGCGCACCAATGGTCTGATGCCGGCTCTTTCCTTATTAATAGGCAGCAAGCGCAGTTCCGCTCCCCGCGCTGCTGCCAGTGTTGCGCCACCTGCACCCGCTCCGGTAGCCACCCCCGCTCCTGCGCAAACGGCGCAAACGGCGCAAACGGCGCAGACGCACAGCAGTGCCCTGGGTGAACCCTCGCGTTCGAGCTTCGATCCCATGGCCGGTGCCGCCAGCCAGCAGGCCCCGGCGCGTACCGAACGCACGGTACAGGTCGAAGGCGGCCTGAAGCACACCAGTTATCTCAACCGCACCTTTACCTTCGACAACTTCGTCGAGGGCAAATCCAACCAGCTGGCCCGCGCAGCGGCCTGGCAGGTGGCGGACAATCCCAAGCACGGTTACAACCCGCTGTTCCTTTATGGCGGCGTTGGCCTGGGTAAAACCCACTTGATGCATGCGGTGGGTAACCACCTGCTGGCGAAGAACCCTAATGCCAAGGTGGTTTACCTGCATTCCGAGCGCTTCGTTGCCGACATGGTCAAGGCGCTGCAGCTGAATGCGATCAACGAATTCAAACGCTTCTACCGTTCGGTGGATGCGCTGCTGATCGACGATATTCAATTCTTCGCCAAGAAAGAGCGTTCCCAGGAAGAGTTCTTCCACACCTTCAACGCCCTGCTCGAAGGTGGCCAGCAGGTGATTCTCACCAGCGACCGTTACCCGAAAGAGATCGAAGGTCTGGAAGAGCGCCTGAAGTCGCGTTTCGGCTGGGGCCTGACGGTGGCGGTCGAGCCGCCGGAACTGGAAACCCGGGTGGCGATCCTGATGAAGAAGGCCGATCAGGCCAAGGTCGACCTGCCCCATGATGCCGCCTTCTTTATTGCTCAGCGCATTCGTTCCAACGTGCGTGAGCTGGAAGGTGCCCTGAAGCGGGTGATTGCCCACTCGCACTTTATGGGGCGTGACATTACCATCGAGCTGATCCGTGAGTCGCTCAAGGACCTGCTGGCCCTGCAGGACAAGCTGGTCAGCATCGACAATATCCAGCGTACGGTGGCCGAGTACTACAAGATCAAGATTTCCGATCTGCTGTCCAAGCGTCGCTCCCGTTCGGTGGCGCGCCCGCGGCAGGTGGCCATGGCTTTGTCGAAAGAGCTGACCAACCACAGCCTGCCGGAAATTGGTGACGCCTTCGGCGGCCGTGATCACACAACGGTATTGCATGCATGCCGTAAGATTGCTGAACTTAAGGAATCCGACGCGGACATCCGCGAGGACTATAAGAATTTGCTGCGTACGCTTACCACCTAATACGCAACTCCACTAGGCAAGGGACTAGACCATGCATTTCACCATTCAACGCGAAGCCTTGTTGAAACCTCTGCAACTGGTCGCTGGCGTCGTGGAACGTCGCCAGACCCTGCCAGTGCTCTCCAATGTGCTGCTGGTGGTCGAAGGCCAGCAGCTGTCGCTGACCGGTACCGACCTCGAAGTCGAACTGGTCGGGCGCGTCACCCTGGAAGAACCCGCCGAGCCAGGCGAGATCACCGTACCGGCGCGCAAGCTGATGGACATCTGCAAGAGTCTGCCGGCGGACGCCTTGATCGATATCCGCATCGACGAGCAGAAGCTGCTGGTCAAAGCCGGGCGTAGCCGCTTCAGCCTGTCCACCCTGCCTGCCAATGATTTCCCTACTGTTGAAGAAGGTCCGGGTTCGCTGACTTTCAGCCTGGTGCAGAGCAAACTTCGTCGCCTGATCGAGCGCACCAGCTTCGCCATGGCCCAGCAGGACGTGCGTTATTACCTCAACGGCATGCTGCTGGAAGTGCAGACCGGTATCCTCCGCGCCGTGGCCACTGACGGTCACCGTCTGGCCATGTGCTCCATGGATGCCGCCATCGAGCAGGTCGAGCGCCACCAGGTCATCGTGCCGCGCAAGGGTATTCTCGAACTGGCCCGTCTGCTCACCGAGCAGGACGGCAGCGTCAGCATCGTTCTCGGCCAGCACCATATTCGCGCCACCACCGGTGAGTTCACCTTCACCTCGAAACTGGTCGACGGCAAGTTCCCAGATTACGAGCGTGTGTTGCCGCGTGGTGGCGACAAGCTGGTGGTGGCCGATCGTCAGGGCCTGCGCGAAGCCTTTAGCCGTACCGCGATCCTGTCCAACGAGAAGTACCGCGGCATTCGCCTGCAACTGGAATCCGGTCTGCTGAAAATTCAGGCCAATAACCCGGAGCAGGAAGAAGCCGAAGAAGAGATCGCCGTGGACTACAACGGCAGTGCGCTGGAAATCGGCTTCAACGTCAGCTACCTGCTCGACGTGCTGAGCGTGATGACCACCGAGCAGGTGCGCCTGATTCTCTCCGATGCCAACAGCAGTGCCCTGGTGCAGGAAGCCGATAACGACGATTCTTCCTATGTTGTTATGCCGATGCGTCTGTAACCACTAAATGTCCCTAACCCGTTTTACCGTCACCGCGGTGCGTAATCTGCACCCGGTGACCCTCTCCCCCTCCCCGCGTATCAATATCCTTTCCGGCGACAACGGCAGCGGCAAAACAAGTTTGCTCGAAGCCATTCATCTGCTGGGTCTGGCTCGCTCCTTTCGCAGTACCCGCCTGCTGCCGGTTATCCAGTACGAGCAACCGGCCTGCACCATCTTTGGCCAGGTGCAACTGGCCGATGGTCGGCAGAGCAATCTGGGTGTTTCCCGCGATCGTCAGGGGGAGTTCCAGATCCGTATCGACGGGCAGAATGCGCGCAGCGCCGCACAGCTTGCCGAAACCCTGCCGCTGCAGTTGATCAATCCGGACAGTTTCCGTCTGCTTGAAGGCGCGCCGAAGATCCGCAGGCAGTTTCTCGATTGGGGTGTGTTCCACGTGGAACCACGCTTTCTCTCGGCCTGGCAGCGCCTGCAGAAGGCCCTGCGTCAGCGGAACTCATGGCTGCGGCATGGTACACTTGACGCCGCTTCGCAGGCGGCCTGGGACCGAGAGTTGTGCCTGGCCAGCGACGAAATCGACGGTTATCGACGGGCTTATATTCAGGCCCTTAAACCGGTTTTCGAGCGCACCCTGGGTGAGCTGGTGGAGCTGCATGGCTTGACCCTCAGTTACTACCGCGGCTGGGATAAAGAGCGCGAGCTAAATAGCGTGCTCGCCTCTACCCTGTCCCGCGACCAGCAATTGGGCCATACCCAGGCTGGCCCCCAGCGGGCCGATCTGAGGTTGCGTCTGGGAGCGCATAACGCCGCCGAGATTCTTTCCCGGGGGCAACAGAAATTAGTTGTGTGTGCCTTGCGCATTGCGCAGGGTCACTTAGTGAATCAGGCCAAGCGCGGCCAATGCATTTATCTGGTGGATGACTTGCCGTCAGAACTGGATGAGCAGCACCGCCGCGCGCTGTGCCGATTGTTGGAAGACTTGCACTGCCAGGTATTTATTACCTGTGTAGACCATGAATTGTTGAGGGAAGGCTGGCGCACGGATACGCCAGTTGCCATGTTCCACGTGGAACATGGTGGCATCACCCAGACCCACGACCACCGGGAGTGAAGGCATGAGCGAAAACCAAACGTACGACTCCAATAACATTAAGGTCCTCAAGGGCCTGGATGCCGTACGCAAGCGGCCTGGCATGTACATCGGCGATACCGACGATGGCAGCGGTCTGCACCACATGGTGTTCGAGGTGGTCGACAACTCGATCGACGAAGCGCTCGCCGGCTACTGCGACGACATCAGCATCATCATCCACCCGGATGAGTCCATCACCGTTCGCGACAACGGCCGTGGCATCCCGGTAGACGTACACAAAGAAGAAGGCGTTTCGGCAGCCGAGGTCATCATGACCGTGCTGCACGCCGGCGGTAAATTCGACGACAACTCCTACAAGGTTTCCGGCGGTCTGCACGGTGTGGGTGTGTCGGTAGTTAACGCCCTGTCGGAAGAGCTGGTCCTGACCGTTCGCCGTAGCGGCAAGATCTGGGAACAGACTTACGTCCACGGTGTTCCGCAAGAGCCGATGAAAATCGTTGGCGACAGCGAAACCACCGGTACGCAGATCCACTTCAAGGCTTCCAGCGAAACCTTCAAGAACATCCACTTCAGCTGGGACATCCTGGCCAAGCGGATTCGTGAACTGTCCTTCCTCAACTCCGGTGTCGGTATCGTCCTCAAGGACGAGCGCAGCGGCAAGGAAGAGCTGTTCAAGTACGAAGGTGGTCTGCGTGCGTTCGTTGAATACCTGAACACCAACAAGACTCCGGTCAACCAGGTGTTCCACTTCAACATCCAGCGTGAAGACGGCATCGGCGTGGAAATCGCCCTGCAGTGGAACGACAGCTTCAACGAGAACCTGTTGTGCTTCACCAACAACATCCCGCAGCGTGATGGCGGTACTCACCTGGTGGGTTTCCGTTCCGCACTGACGCGTAACCTGAACACCTACATCGAAGCAGAAGGCCTGGCGAAGAAGCACAAAGTCGCCACCACCGGTGACGATGCCCGTGAAGGCCTGACCGCGATCATTTCGGTGAAGGTGCCGGATCCGAAGTTCAGCTCCCAGACCAAAGACAAGCTGGTGTCTTCCGAAGTGAAGACCGCGGTCGAACAGGAAATGGGCAAGTACTTCTCCGACTTCCTGCTGGAAAACCCGAACGAAGCCAAGCTGGTCGTCGGCAAGATGATCGACGCGGCACGTGCCCGTGAAGCGGCGCGCAAGGCCCGTGAGATGACCCGCCGTAAAGGCGCGCTGGACATCGCCGGCCTGCCGGGCAAACTGGCTGACTGCCAGGAAAAAGACCCTGCCCTTTCCGAACTGTACCTCGTGGAAGGTGACTCTGCTGGCGGCTCCGCCAAGCAGGGACGCAACCGCCGCACCCAGGCCATCCTGCCGCTCAAGGGCAAGATCCTGAACGTCGAGAAGGCGCGCTTCGACAAGATGATCTCTTCGCAAGAAGTGGGCACCTTGATCACCGCGCTGGGCTGCGGCATCGGCCGCGACGAGTACAACATCGCCAAGCTGCGTTACCACAACATCATCATCATGACCGATGCTGACGTCGACGGTTCGCACATCCGTACCCTGCTGCTGACCTTCTTCTTCCGTCAGCTGCCGGAGCTGGTCGAGCGTGGCTACATCTATATCGCCCAGCCGCCGCTGTACAAGGTCAAGAAGGGCAAGCAGGAGCAGTACATCAAGGATGACGAGGCCATGGATGAGTACATGACCCAGTCAGCCCTGGAAGACGCCAGCCTGCACGTCAACGAAAGCGCCCCTGGCCTTTCTGGTGGCGCGCTGGAGCGCCTGGTCAACGATTACCGCCTGGTGATGAAGACCCTCAACCGCCTGTCCCGTGTGTACCCGCTGGAACTTACCGAGCACTTCGTCTACATCCCGCGCGTGGAAGCTGAGCAGCTGGCCGATAAAGAGGCCATGCAGCAATGGCTGGGCCTGCTCGATGGCCGTCTCAAGGGCATGGAGAAATCCGGTCTGGTGTACAAAACCAGCCTGCACGAAGACCAGGAGCGTCATCTCTGGTTGCCGCAGGTGGAACTGGTATCCCATGGGGTTTCCAGCTACATCATCTTCAACCGCGACTTCTTCGCCAGTAACGACTACAAGACCGTTACCACCCTGGGCGATCAGCTCAACAGCCTGCTGGAAGAAGGGGCCTATGTGCAGCGTGGCGAGCGCAAGAAGGCTGTAACCACCTTCAAGGACGCCCTGGCCTGGCTGATGGCGGAAAGCACCAAGCGCCACAGCATCCAGCGCTATAAGGGTCTCGGCGAAATGAACCCGGATCAGCTCTGGGAAACCACCATGGACCCGGAAGTACGCCGCATGCTCAAAGTGCGTATCGAAGACGCGATCGCTGCCGATCAGATCTTCAACACCTTGATGGGCGATGCCGTAGAGCCGCGTAGGGACTTTATCGAGACCAACGCCCTGGCGGTGTCCAACCTGGACTTCTAATGCTGTAACAGGCGGGCAAAGTTAAGCGGCTCGACCGCGTTAACAATCCACTGCCCCTCTGACAAAACCCCGGTAGATCGAAAGGTCCGTCGGGGTTTTTTATTTTGCTTATACCGGCTTTACTGCGTTTAGCTCCTAGCCTCTCCGCGGTGGATAACCGCGAGTTGCGGTAGAGACCTTAGCCAAGAAATTAACGATGTTCCACATGGAACATCGGAAAGCGGCGAGCCGTTTTAATGGAAAGTCGCGGCGAGTGGTACGTCCGAAAAGCAAAAAGCCAGCCCTATTCGAGGGCCGGCTTTTCTTTGCAGCTGGAAACTTATGCACTGAATGGGTGCAGTCTGAACTTCAGAAAAATACCTTATTAATCATTTAATTGGCCGCACCAATAGGCCTATCTAGGTATTTGACACACAGCTTATCCACAATTGGCCGAGGCGGTTTCCTTGCGGAGGCCAGACACTGTGCTGGTATCTATGTCCTGATCGATAAAGCGCTCCCCCCCACTGCCCTACCAGCGGACGGTTTCCAGGCTTAAGCCACCGGCACCCACCAGTACCTGACGAAGTGGAAGAAGATCGGTGCGGCGAAACACACTGAGTCTAGGCGGTCGAGCATGCCGCCGTGGCCTTCGATCATATGACCCCAGTCCTTTACCCCACGGTCGCGTTTGATCGCCGACATCACCAGGCCGCCGGCGAAGCCCAGCAGGTTGACGGTCAGGGCCATCAGGATGGCCTGCCAAAAGTTGAACGGGGTGATCCAGCACAGCAGCGCGCCTATCAGGCAGGACAGGCTGACGCCGCCGATAAAGCCTTCGACGGTTTTCGACGGTGACAGACGCGGCGCGATCTTGCGCTTGCCGAACAGCTTGCCGCAGACGTACTGCAACACATCGGACAGCTGCACCACGATGATCAGCCAGGCGATCAGCAGCAGGTTGCGTCCTTCATAGCCGGGGATGTCCAGGGTCAGCAGTGCGGGTACCGAGGAGATGCAGTACACCGCGATCATCAGGCCCCACTGCACCTTTGACGCACGCTCGAGAAAGCGCGTGGTATCGCCGCCCAGGGACGCCAGGATCGGCAGCAGCAGGAACAGATACACCGGGATAAAGATGGCGAACAGGCCGTACCAGTCGAGGGCGATCAGCAGGTACTGCATGGGCAGGGCGAAGTAGAAGGCCGCCACCAGTGCCGGGTAGTCGCTGCGCCGCGTTGGCGTGAGGGTCATAAACTCGCGCAGGGCGTAGAACGAGACGAAGTAGAACAGCAGGATCACGCCCAGGTTGCCGAATAGAAAGGCGATGCCGATCACCAGCACCATAACCCACCAGGCGTTGATCCGCGCATTGAGGTTGTCGATTACCGGGTTGGGGCTGTCGCCACTGCGCCACTTGAGGAAATAGCCGATAGCCGATGCGAGCAGTAACAGCGCGCCGATACCGGCGAACAGCTGCAGGGTGTTGGTTTCCATTTCAGGCCTCCTCGGGCGCTATGGCCAGCAGGGCGTTACGGGCGCGTTCGAGGAACGCCTGCTTGCCTTCATCTTCTAGATGCTCCAGCGGTGTGCCGAAACTCAGGGTGCACAGCAGCGGCAAGGGCAGCGCCCTGCCCTTGGGCATGACCCGGTTGAGGTTGGCGATCCACACCGGCACCAGTTCGACTTCGGGACGCAGACGCGTCAGGTGGTACAGGCCGCTCTTGAACGGCAGCAGACCGTCCTCCAGATTGCGCGTGCCCTCGGGGAAGAGGATCAGTGAGTCGCCCTGGTCCAGGGCATCGAGCATCGGCTGCAATGGATTGTGCTCAGGCGTGGCGCGCTCGCGGTCGATCAGCACGCCGTTGAAGACCTTGTTGATCAGGTAGCGGCGCAGGCCGTCACGCTGCCAGTAATCGGCCCCGGCCACCGGCCGGGTTCTGCGGCGCAGTTCATCCGGCAGCGAGGCCCAGAGCAGGACGAAATCGCCATGGCTGCTGTGGTTGGCGTAGTACAGCCGCTGCACCGGTTGCGCGGTGCAGCCGAGCCACAGCGCGCGGGCACCGGTGAGCAGGCGCGCAGACGAGGTGATGACGAAGGCGGTGAGGGACGCGAGCATGGACGACTCCTTATCCAGTGATTGCAAGCCAGGGCAGGCCAAGCAGGATCAACACGGCCAGCAGCAGTTGTGCCAGCAACCAGAGCACTTGTTGGCGCAACAGGCGCAACGCACCTAGGCCGCGTTCGTCCCAGCTGCGTGGGGATTGATGTGCCGGCTGCAGTTTGAGCTGGGCAAGGGTCCGGTCGAGCTCGGCAGTGTGCGTGGCTAACTGATCGGCCCGGCTGGCAAGTTGCTGGAACAGTTCGGCATCCAAAGCCACGCGCAGCGCCCAGTATTTCTGCCCCAGACCCAGTACCAGCAGCAGCGCGCAGAACAGCGCGGTCAGCGGCTGTGCTTTGATGCCGAGCAGCGGTGCCAGGCCGATCAGTAAAGCGACCAGGCTGAGGGCGTTGGACAGCTGATCCAGCGCCCTGCCCCGGCGCAGCAGACTGGCCAGGGTAAACAGCTGCATTTCAGTAGCCATGGGCGGCTCCCGCTGGCATGGAGCTATTGCTGAGCTCCAGCATGCCCTGCAGCGCGTGTTGATGAGCGTCGCTCAATACCACCTGAGGGCGCGCTCGGCGTAGATGCGCCAGGGCTTCGGCTACATCCTTGCAGCGCCCGCTGTGCAGCAACCAGGCGGCTACCGCCGTAGCGCTGCGTGAATAGCCCAGGGCGCAATAGACCAGCAGGTTGCCGTGGCTGCGCAGCGCCTCAATGGCTTGCGCGGCTTCCAGGCAAGCGGCTGGACTGGGCACGCTGAGGTCGAGCAGCGGCAGCGCGTGATAGGCCTTGGTTTGAGTTCTGGCCGGCAGCTCGGCGCACAGATCGAGCTGGGCCTGGAACAGCTCGGCCTGCCCAGGTGCCGGAATACGTCCCAGCCAAATACCCGGCTCGACCTCATCAGCGTGCGGGTGCGCCCGAGTCCAGAGCCGTGAGTTGAGCCAGGCGGCGGCCAGGTAGGGCGCGAGCAACCAGGTCGCGGCGCTGCTTAGCCGACCATCAGCGGCCTTCTGAAAGCCCGCCGCGCCGAACAGCAGGTAGTTGAGCGCCACCAGCAGTAAGGAGAGCGCCGGCCAGAGCAGCCATAGCCAGGCACCACCGAGATTCACCGCTAGGGCGCTGAGCAGCGCTGCACCCAGGCTGTAGCGCAATGCCAGGCGCATGCGTTGCGGATCGCGCGTCAGTTGCCAGGCCAGCAGTGGGCTACGGCCCTGCAGCGGCCACAGCCAGACGCACAGCCAGCCGGCCAGTATCCCGGTGGGCACATCGATAAAGTGATGCTGCCAGGTGGTCAGCACCGATACGCCGATCAGGGCCATCCAGCCATGCAGCAGGCCGCGCAGCCACAGGCCATGGGTATGCCTGGCGAACATCACCCAGATCACCACCAGCAGGGCGATATGCAGGGAAGGCGCCTGGTTAAAGGGTTTGTCGAAGCCCATCAGCACGTCGAACATGCCGCCGAACAGGCCATCCAGCTCGGGCCGCTCGAAGGTAAAGCGCAGCGGCCAGAGCAGAAAGCAGGCAATGCACAGCACTTGCACGCTAAGCAGGCGCAGGCCGTGGCGATCCATTTCCCGCCGGGTGGCTGGCAACAGAAAGGACAATCCATAAAGCAGGTCAATTGACCAGTACGGCACGATAGTCCATGGCCATAGCGGCATCTGGCTTTCCCAGGCAAACACCAGGGTGCCGACGTCGTCGCGTTGCGCGCTTAGCCAGTTGGCGAAGCTGTAGCTGGCGAAGAACAGCGGCGCCAAGAGCAGCAACCAGAGCACGCCGCGTTTCCATAACCCGGCTTCGCGGCTAAGGCTAACTTCCGCCATCAGGACACCCGCTGCGCCAGGGAGACGCTGAAGATGCCCCACTCGTCGATACGCTGGGTGATCTTGCGAAAGCCTGCGGCCTCGACCAGTTGATCCATCTCTGCCTGGCTACGCCGCCGCATAACCCAGGCTTCGCCGCCGCGATGGCTGGTCAGAGCGCGGGCGATCAGCTCCAGCTGTGGGTGCCAGGGTTGCCCGGTGTACACCAGATAACCGCCCTCCTCGACGGCTGCCGCCAGCCCGGCCAGCGAGTCGCCGACCATCTGGTTGCTGCCGAACAGCTCATACAAACCGGAGACCACCGCCAGAGTCGGTTTGGGCTCAAGCGCGGCAAGGTCAGCGCGGTCGAAGGCATCGCCTTTGACGAAGCGGGCGATATCGCTCAGGCCCTTCTGTTCGATCAGTGCGCCGCCGTCGCGCACGTTGATATCGCTGTAATCACGCAACAGGATCGAGTCCGGCTTCTGCTCCATCCCTTGCAGGGCTTCGAGGATGTAGCGGCCATGGCCGGCGGCGATATCGACGATGCGCACGCCACGGCCCTGCTCGCGCAGCTTGCCCATGGCCAGGCGCAGCAACTCTTCGGCGTGCAGCTTGCGTTGGCGAATGCCGCGCCAGCCGATGGAGTTGAGATAGTTCTGATCGATCAGCCTACCGATAGGCGATTTGCCGCTGGGCTGGTTGCGGTAGACGTAATCCAGGGTGCTGCCGGAATCGAAGCCGGTGTCGAAACCCAGTTTTACCCCGTCGGCCAGACTGCTGCCGAGCCGCAAACTGGCGCGGGTGGCGCGCCAGTAAAGGTCGCCTAGGGAGTTATGCGGCAGTGGCGCGGCCAGGCTTTCCGCCTCGGCGCAGGTTACGCCGAGGCGGTCGGCATCGAGTAAGGAAGGGCGCGCTACCGGCTCTTCGAAACAGCGCAGCAGAAAGCGCTGGGCGCGTTTCAGGGCGTGGCTGCGCTCGCGCTCGCCGAGGGTGTCGTGGAAGAAGCCGGGAAGGATGTGCATCTCCTTGCGCAGGCTGCCCAAGCGTTCAAAAAACTGCTGCTGAGGTTTGCGCTGCACCACAAAGTCGGCACCGGAGATCAGCAACTGGGTGGGAATCTGGATCGCCTGGGCATCGGCGACCACACGCTCGGCGGCGTCATACAGGCCCAGCAGCATATTTACCGAGATCGGCCGGGCGATCAGCGGATCGCTATTGAAGGAGGCAATCCGCTCCGGGTCATGGCTGAGGTACTTGGCCTTCACGTAGCTGTTAACGAAGAAGTTGCCGCGCAGCGCACGCATCAACTTGAGGCCAGGCCGGGCAAAGGGCACGTAGAGCTTGACCTTGAACGCCGGCGAGGCGAGTACCAGGGCGCGGATCTTCGGTGCATAGTCATGAGCCCAGGTGGCGACCACCACCGCGCCGACGCTCTGCGCCAGCACCGCAATATCCTCTACCAGCAGGCCATGGTGGCTGGCGATGTGATCGATAAAGGTCTGCACATCGCGCACGCTGGTGGCGAAGCTCGGGCTGTCGCCGCGTTCGCCTGGGGACAGGCCATGGCCGCGCGCGTCCCAGGCGAAAAAGTCGAAATCGGCCATCTGCAGTTCATCGACCAGATGAGCCATGCGCCCGCCGTGCTCGTGGCCGCGGTGGAACATCACCACTGCGCGCTTTGGCACGGCAGCGGTACTGGCTGGCCAATGGCGATAGAACAGCTCTACGCCGTCATGGGTGGTAAAGCTGAATTCTTCGGCTTCGCGCATCGAGACATCCTTATTTCGAGTCAGTGGGCTGCGCCGCTTCGGCCAGGCCCTGGCGTACGCGGTTATAGAGGGTGTAAAGCAACAGGGCGAGAATCAGCGCGAGCAGGCCGTTGAGCCAGACGGCAGGCAGCAACCCGCCGGCCACGCCGGCCCCCAGCACGCCGAAACAGAAGGCGCGGTCGCTCTTGCCCATGGGCCCGTCGTAACGGCGCGAGGCACCAACCATGGGCCCGAGTACGCCGGCGTATTCGCTGATCAGGGCCAGCAGCACGACCAGCAGTACCAGCAGCGGCGAGACCCCGGGGAGCAAGGCGAAGGGCAGAAACAGCGCGCTGTCGGCGATCAGGTCACTGAGTTCATTGAGGTAGGCACCGAGCCGCGACTGTTGGCCGAACTCGCGGGCGAGCATGCCGTCGACGGCATTCAGCGCCATGCGCAGAATCATCCACAACGGGATCAGGGCGAACAGCCAGGTGTGCTGGGGCAAGGCCAGCAGCAGGGTGCCGAGCAGCACGGAAACCACGGCGGCGAACAGGGTGACCTGATTGGCCGTGACGCCCCGGTCGTAGAGGCGCTTGACCCCCGGGCGCAGGAGGTTCTGAAAGGCCGGCTTGAGCTGGTAAATGGAGAGCATGGCGAAGAATTCCTTTTCGCTGCTTGGGCACGTCGAACCAGCTTAGCTGCTTTACCGGGCGCACAGCTTGCCAAGACTGTGCGCAAGCGCCCGGATTTGCCGGTTGGGCGTTACGGGAAAACGTATGCCCCGCCGCCTGGTATTCCCTTCCAGGCGGTAACGTTTTTCAGATCTGTTGTTTGCGCTGCTTGATAGCACTTTGAGGCTATTTGCGCCGCAGCTTATCCACAATTGTTCAGGCCGGGGCCTGGGTTTCCAGCGGCTGGCTCTGCGCATCCAGTGAGCCGATCTCCCGTTGCGCCTGGCTGACCCATTCGAAGGCACGGTCGTTGAGTTCGGCGATGGCGCGCGGGCCCGTGCCTTCGGCGTACATCGGTGGGCCGATAATCACCTGAACGGTGCCCGGGGTCTTGCGCCAGCCTTGCTTGGGCCAGAACTCGCCGGCATTGTGGGCGATCGGCAGCACCGGCAGGTTGGCATTCACCGCAAGAGAGGCACCGCCCCGGCTGAACTTGCCGATCTGGCCCGGCGGAATACGCGTGCCTTCCGGGAACACCAGTACCCAGGCACCCTGCCCCAGACGTTCGTGGCCCAGTTTGGCCAGCTGCTTGAGCGCCGCCTTGGGGTTGCTGCGGTCAATCGCGATGGGCTTGAGCATGGCCATGGCCCAGCCGAAGAACGGCACATACAGCAGCTCGCGCTTGACCACCTGGCTCAGCGGTTCGAAGAAGCCGCAGAGGAAGAAGGTTTCCCAGGTGCTCTGGTGCTTGGCCAGGATCACGCAGGGTTGTTCGGGGATATTCTCCAGGCCCTTGATCTCGTAGTTGATGCCGACCACCACCTTGGCCAGCCAGGTGGCGCAGCGGCACCAGTTCTGCACGACAAAGCGGTAGCGCGCACGAAACGGCAGAAAGGGCGCGACGAAGACGCTGAGGGTGCACCAGAGGAAGGCGCTGGAAGACAACAACAGATAGAAGAGAAAGGTTCTAAGGGTCTGCACTGTCGACATGGGAGCTTTTACCGTCGCAGGCCAGGCCTGCGCTTATAAGTGAAGAAGCCGAGCGGCAACCGCCGCCAGATCATCGAATACCAGGGTACCCGCTGGCAATGTTTTGCCCAGGGTCCGTTCGCCTTTGCCGGTCCTTACCAGAACCGGCTGACAGTCGACGGCCTGGGCGGCGGCCAGGTCACTGCTGCTGTCGCCGACAAACCAGATACCCGGCAGGTCCACGTCATAGTACGCAGCAATCTGCTCGAGCATCCCGGGTTTCGGTTTGCGGCAGGCGCAGCCTTCATCCGGGCCGTGGGGGCAATGCACGATCAGCCCCAGTTCGCCGCCCTGCGCCGCCACCAGTTCGCGCAGGCGCGCGTGCATGGCCTCCAGGGTGGCCAGGTCGTAATAGCCGCGGCCAATCCCCGATTGGTTGGTGGCCACGGCCACCGTCCAGCCGGCCTGCGACAGGCGCGCGATAGCCTCGATGGCCCCGGGCAAGGGGATCCATTCGTCGACGGTTTTGATATAGGCGTCGGAGTCGTGATTGATCACGCCGTCGCGGTCGAGAATCAGCAGTTTCATGCGGTAATCCGTAACCGGCTGGCGGTGATGGCCGCCACCCGGTAAAGGTGATGGTGGGCTGCGCTCAACCCACCGGACGAGCAACAGGCGTCAACCGAGAACCGAGATATCCGCAACACCCAGGAACAGGCCACGCAGCTTGGCCAGCAGCGCATAGCGGTTGGCTCGCACTGTGGGGTCTTCGGCGTTGACCAGAACGGTCTCGAAGAAGGCATCCACCGGCTCGCGCAGGTTGGCCAGCTGGGCCAGGGCCAGGTTGTACTGGCGCGCCTGGGCCAGCGGCTGTACCGCCTGTTCGGCCTGCTGGATGGCGGCGTTGAGGGCGAACTCGCTGGGGCTGTCGAAGTAATGCGCCTCGACGCTGGCCGCGACCTGGCCTTCGGCCTTGCCCAGCAGATTCGACACGCGCTTGTTCGCCGCAGCCAGGGCCGCGGCTTGCGGCAGCGCACGGAACACCTGCACGGCCTGCACGCGCTGGTCGAAGTCCAGCGGCGAGGTCGGGCTGACCGCGCGCACGGCCTGGTACACGGCCACGTCGACGCCTTCGTCTTCGTAACGGGCGCGCAGACGGTCGAAGATAAAGTCCTGCACCTGGGGGGCCAGGCCGTCGGCCTTGATCTTGTCGCCGAACTGCTGGATGGCGAAGGCGATGGTCTCGGCCAGGTCCAGATCCAGCTGTTTCTCGATCAGAATACGCAGTACGCCGAGGGCCGCACGACGCAGGGCGTAGGGGTCCTTGCTGCCGGTGGGCAGCATGCCGATGCCGAAAATGCCGACCAGGGTATCCAGCTTGTCGGCCAGGGCCACGGCGGCACCGGTGAGGGTGCTGGGCAGCTCGGCACCGGCACCGCGCGGCATGTACTGCTCGTTCAGCGCCAGGGCCACGTCTTCCGGTTCGCCGTCATGCTTGGCGTAGTAGTAACCGGCGATGCCCTGCATTTCCGGGAACTCGCCGACCATCTCGCTGGCTAGGTCGCACTTGCAGAGGATGCCGGCACGGGCGGCGCGGATGGCGTCGCCACCGATACGCTGGGCGATAAAGGCGGCCAGAATCGAGACGCGCCGGGCCTTGTCGTAGACCGAACCGAGCTGGGCCTGGAACACCACATTGGCCAGGCGCTCGTTAAAGGTCTCGAGCTTGTGCTTCTTGTCCTGCTTGAAGAAGAACTCGGCGTCGGTCAGGCGCGGACGCACCACCTTCTCGTTGCCGGAAATGATCTGCGCCGGGTCCTTGGATTCGACGTTGGCCACGGTGATAAAGCGCGGCAGCAGCTTGCCGTGGGCATCGAGCAGGCAGAAGTACTTCTGGTTGTCCTGCATGGTGGTGATCAGCGCTTCCTGCG
>CAYVPI010000063.1:0-27667 GCA_964453495.1 uncultured Pseudomonas sp.
ACCTGCCCAACACCGCCAATGCCCAGCAAGTGTTCAGCACCTGCGCGGCCATCGGTGGCAGCAACTGGGACCACTCGGCGTTGATCAAGGGCCTGGAGCATATGGCCAATTTTTCGATTCGTGATGATAAGTAAGTAACGTGTTTGGCCGGTGAATGATGGGGTGCCGGTACGGGCCCCATCGCTGCCGTGCGGCGATCCGACAAGCCCGCTCTACAGGGACCGAAGAAAGTCAGCTGACCTGCCGCACCTGCCGTGGCCGCAACCACCACCCCTGCTGCATTCCCGCCGCTGCCACCAGGATCGCCACTACACCCACCCACTGCACCGCATCCAGGCGATGGCCAAAGGCAAACCAGTCCACGAAGATCGCCGCGATCGGGTAGATGAACGACAAGGCCCCGGTCAGCGCCGTCGGCAGTTTTTGAATCGCGCCATACAAGAGCACATACATCACCCCCGTGTGCACGATGCCCAGGGTCAGCAGCGACGCCCACGGGCCGCTCTGCACAGGCAAAGCAGTGAAGTTGGCAAACGGTGCCAGCAGCAATACGCCGGTAATCACCTGCACCAACGCGATCAGGTGTGGCGGCGTGCCGGTCAGGCGCTTGATGATCAGCGCGGCGAAGGCGTACAGCAGCGCAGCACCCGCCGCCAAGGCGATACCCAAAAGGTACCCGCCACCGCTTTCGCCCTGCTGGCCATGGGCGCTGACGATGGCCAACATGCCGGCGAAAGCCACCGCCAACCAGAACAGCTTCTGCACGGTGATTTTCTCGCCGAGAAACAGCGCCGCCAACACCACCAGCATGAACGGCTGCACGTTGTACACCGCCGTACCAATGGCAATTGAAGCGCGGGAATAGGACGCGAACAACAACACCCAATTGCCGACGATGGCCACGCCGCTGAGCACGGCCAGGGCAAAGGTGGCGCGAGTAAGGATGCCAGGGCGCAAGAAGCCCATGGCCGCGCAGATCACCAGCAAGGTCACGGCGGCGAACAGGCAGCGCCAGAACACCACGTCCAATACCGGCTGCCCGGACACCAGCACGAACCAGCCAATGGTGCCGGAGATCAGCATGGCGGCAATCATTTCCAGCGAGCCACGGCGTAGGGAGTTGTTCATGATCGGTTCCTCCTTTTGAGGTACAAATTATGGCAATCCAGCCCCAGGCTCCGCCAGTCCGAGAAAAAGGTACAAAAGCCAATCTGCCTTTATGATCAAGGCAAATCGCACCAATCACCTATCGAGGCCGCCATGACTGACGAAATAGACCAACTGTTGATCAGTGCACTGATGGAGGATTCGCGGCGCTCGCTCAAGGCCCTGGCGCAGATCAGCGGCCTGTCCTCGCCCAGCGTTGCCGAGCGCTTGCGCAAGCTGGAAGAACGGGGGGTGTTGAAGGGGTATACCGTGGAGGTGGATGCCAAGAGCTTTGGCTACCAATTGCAGGCCATCGTACGGATCCGCCCCCTGCCCGGCCAGCTGCACGAGGTCGAGCGGCAGATCATCGCCATCCCCGAGTTCACCGAGTGCGACAAGGTAACGGGCGATGACTGTTTCATCGCCCGCCTCCACGTCCGCTCCATGGAGCAGTTGGACACCCTGCTCGACCGGCTCAACGGTTATGCCGAAACCAACACGGCAATCATCAAGAAGACCTCGGTCAAGCGGCGCCTGCCACCGATGGCTTGATGCACTTACTGAGTCACGCCAACCATTTGCTCAGGCGCGGATTTAATGCCGCCGATCGGCGCCTTGAGCAGCAGGAAGTACGCCAGGGCCGAGCACAGCGCCACGACCGCGCTGATCATGAACGCGGTGTTGAACGAGCCCGAGTACTGGATGCTGAAGCCGGTGACGATGGGCGCAACGGAACCGGCGATGTAGCCGCCGAAGTTCTGGATCGAGCCAAACGAGGCCACTCGGGGGCTGTCGACGATGGTGTTGACGATCATCCAGGCCGTGGCGCTGGCCATGTTGATGCTGAACAGGGCCAGGCACAGCAGGATAAGGCAGCCGGTAAGGCCACTGACATACGACAGCGGCAAGGTGAACAGCGCCGCCAACACAAGGCCGGTGATGACGCTGAACTTGCGGCTGGCCAGGATGCTCATGCCACGGCGCACCAGCAGGTCACAGAAGCGCCCGGCTACGATGGTGCCCACCGCGCCGAAACCGTAGGCCAGCGAAACCACCCAGGCGGTCTTGTACAGGTTCAGGCCATGCTCGCGTTCGAAGTAGCCGGGCAACCAGGTCAGGTGCAACCACAACATGTAGATCACGCCCATGAAGCCCAGCACCGCGCCCCAGGTGCTGCGGTGCTTGAACAGGTCGAGCCAGCCAGCGAAGTAGGAGCCCTTGGGTGCCTGTGGCGTGGCCGCTGCTACCTTCTCGGTCGGCAACTTCTTGCCTTGGGCCGCAAGCTCGGCCAGGTATTGCGCCTTGCTCTTGTAGAAGGTCAACCAGCACAACGCCAGGACGATACCGATCACGCCTGTGATGATAAACATGCCACGCCAGCCGAAGTTGACCATGAACAGGGTCAGCAAGGGCGGTGCCAGGCACGGGCCAAGGCAGGTCGACGACCAGACCAACCCGGTGGGGGTACCGCGTTCGTTGGCATCGAACCATTCGGACAGGGCCTTGGCCGCCGAGGGGAACATCGGCGCCTCGCCAATCCCCAGCAGCACCCGCAGGCCCATGAAGCCGGCAAAACTGTTGACCATGCCGAACGCCGACTGGGCCACCGACCAGGCCAGCAGCGAGGCACCCAGGGCGATCTTGCTGCCCAGGCGGTCAATGATCATGCCCATGGGCAACTGGGCGAAGGCGTAGGCGATGGAGAAGGCCGACAACAGAATGCCCATCTGCGAGGGGCTGATCATCATGTCCTTCTGGATCGAGGTGTTGGCGATCGACAGCGCACTACGGTCGAGGTAGTTGACGATGCCGATCAACAACAGGAACACAACCGTGATGCGTTGGTATTTCTTCAGTGAGTTCATTGGATGGCCTTTATTATTGTTGTAACAGCGGCTCAGTGCCGGGGCGATCGTTCAAAGGGTGCCATTGTTGACTATCACCGCTGGCGCGCCGTCACCGCCACCTCGAGCAGGCCACGCCGGCTCAGGCTGTCGATCAAGGCACGCAGGCCGAAATTCCACTGCGGCGCCTGGTCGCTGGTGGTCACGCGGTTGCACAGGGTGCCCAATTGCGGGTTGCTGATGGCGACCACATCGCCCAGTTTGTGGGTGAAGCCGCTGCCGGGCTGGTCACGGTCCTGTTTGGGGGCGAACAGAGTACCGAGAAACAGCACCAGGCCGTCGGGGTATTGATGGTTATCGTTGAGGGTCTGCTGGACCAGGTCAAGCGGGTCGCGGCTGATCTGGCGCATGGAACTACTGCCCTGGAGTATGAAACCGTCGCGGCCTTCAACACGCAAGTCCACTTCGGCATTGCACACGTCTTCCAGACTGAAGGTCTCGTCGAACAGTCGCAGCAATGGCCCAAGCGAAGTCGAGGCATTGTTGTCCTTGGCCTTGGACAGCAGCAAGGCACTGCGCCCTTCGAAATCGCGCAGGTTCACATCGTTGCCCAGCAGCGCACCCTGTACCGTGCCATTGCTCGACACCGCCAGCACCACTTCCGGTTCCGGGTTATTCCAACTCGACCCCGGGTGAATACCGATGTCGGCACCATGGCCGACCGCCGACAACGGCTGAGCCTTGGTGAAGATTTCGGCGTCCGGGCCGATGCCCACTTCCAGGTACTGCGACCACAGACCCTGCTCCACCAGCACCTTGCGCAAGGCGTCGGCCTGGGCCGAACCCGGAACGATCTGCGAAAGGTCGGCGCCGATGCGGCTGGCCAGGGTATCGCGAATGGCATCGGCCTTGGCCGGGTCACCCTTGGCCTGCTCTTCCACCACCCGCTCCAGCAGGCTGGCGGCGAAGGTGACGCCCGCGGCCTTGACCGCTTGCAGGTCGATGGGGGCCAACAGCCACGGCAAGCGTTCGTCGCGCTGGAGCGGGTCGCTGTTGTCCAGCAGCGCCGGCAGCTCGATCAGGGCTTCGCCCAAGGGCAGCGCGCGCAGCCAGGCGACCGGGTCGGGCAGCTCGAGCAAGGCGGAGACGGTCGCCACATGGCTGCTGATATCGTGTGCGGCACCGGCCTTGACCAGTATGACCGCTGGGCCCTGGCCCGGCAGCCAGACCCGCCCTACCCAGGTACCACTGTTGAAGACAATAGCGTTGGAGCTCAATGGGAGCGGTGCTTGTACGTTGGATCGGTTTGTCATGTCTGCACTCTTATTGTGATTGTCAGTCTTGGGTGAAGGCTGCCAGCTGTAGCTGCGCGGCGGTTTGGTTGAGGTCGGCGATCACCTTCGGCGACAGGCTCACACCCTCGCGCAGAGCCTGTTCGCGCAGCTTCAGGCCGGCTTGGCCGGGCAAGCGCACCGGGCGCTCGGGGTCGACCGGGCGGCTGGCCAGGATCAGCTTGCCGAGGAAGGAACTTTCTGCCGTGAAGGCTTCAAGCCCGCCGAAAAACCGCGGGTCGATGACCACGGCCGTGGCCGAGGCGCCCCACT
The DNA here is from genome assembly GCA_964453495.1 of uncultured Pseudomonas sp. GTDB lineage: Bacteria > Pseudomonadota > Gammaproteobacteria > Pseudomonadales > Pseudomonadaceae > Aquipseudomonas. The sequence goes on from CAYVPI010000063.1 coordinate 4,595, forward strand.
GGTCCGGGCTGTCCTTGCGCCCGTGCCCGGCCAGCCCGCAAGTCAGGGCCTCGACAAGAATCGCCAGGGCAAAACCCTTGTGCCCGAAAGCCTGGCCACCCAAGGGCAGGATGCTGCCCTGTGGTGTGGTGTAAAACGCCGCCGGGTCGTCGCTCAGTTGCCCGTCGTTGCTCATCAACACCGGGTGCGGCAGCGTGCTACCGGCATCGCGGCACTGGCCGACCAGGCCCAGGGTCACGGTGGACATGCTCACGTCCAGCAAGATGGGCTCGCCTTGGGTCGGGATGCCGGCGGCAATCGGGTTGGGCGTGTAGATAGGGTCGATGCCGCCATGGGCGCATACCAGCCCGACCGACGGGTCCGAGGAATACACCATGGCCACCAGGCCACGATCGGTGAAGGGTTTGAGGTAAGCGGCCAGGCAACCGATATGCGCCGCACGGCGCACCACGGCGATGCCGATACCCTGCTCGCTCGCACCGATGGCGGCACAATCCAGGGCGCGGCTCACGCAATAAGGGCCGAGCACATAGTGGCCATCGAATAGCGTGGAAATACCGCTGTCAGAGACTTGCTCCAACTGCTGTGCGTGTGATTTGACCTGACCGCTCAGCATGCCGCCGATATAGCGGCTGACCAGGTTCAAGCCGTGGGTGCGATGGCCCAGCAGCTCACCTTCAAGCAGTACCCGGGTCACCACCTGGGCGACGTCGGCATCGGCCCCGGCTTTTTCAAACAATTGCTCGACGAAGGTTGTGAGCGTGCGTGTGTCGTAACGGTTGGCTTCAGTCATGGATCACTCCCAGGTCAATTCAAGGCTGCGGTGCTGTGCTGGCCATCGACCAGGCGCTGGATGCCCAGTGGGTTGGCGTTCTTCAGGGGGTCGGGCAGCAGCGCATCGGGCACGCTCTGGTAGCACACAGGGCGCAGGAAGCGGTCGATGGCCAAGGTGCCGACAGAGGTGCCACGGACATCGGAGGTGGCCGGGTATGGGCCGCCATGGACCATGGCGTCGCAGACTTCGACTCCAGTCGGATAGCCATTGAGCAGCACCCGGCCGACCTTCACTTCCAACACGCTGAACAACTGGGCGAATGCGGACAGGTCCACTTCGTCCGCCAGCAAGGTGGCGGTGAGCTGGCCGCGCAAGGCGCCGATGGCACGTAACAGTTCGTCCTCGTCCGCCACCTGGACCACCACTGTGCACGGGCCGAAGACCTCCTCCTGGAGCAACTCATCCTGTTCCAGCAGCAGGCTGACATCGGCTTCGAACAACTGCGGCTGCGCCTGGCTACCCTTTTGCGCCAGGCCACTCAAGTGCTTGACCTTCGGGTGGCCCAGCAACGCCTGCAAGCCCTTGCCGTAACTGGCCAGCGTGCCGGCGTTGAGCATTGTCTGCGGTGCCTGCTCGGCCATGTGCCCGGTCAAGTGCTCGATAAAGGCGCTGAACGCCGGCGAGCGAATACCCAGCACCAGGCCCGGATTGGTGCAGAACTGGCCACAGCCTTGCACCACTGACGCGGTCAACTCCTTGGCCAGTTGCGCGCCACGGTTGGCCAGTGCCTGGGGCAAGGCCAGCACCGGGTTGATGCTGGACATCTCGGCAAACACCGGGATCGGCTGTGGCCTTGCCGCCGCCATGTCGCACAGGGCGCGGCCGCCCTTGAGCGAGCCGGTGAAACCCACCGCCTGGATGCCTGGGTGCTTGACCAGCGCCTCGCCAACACCCGCGCCGAAGATCATGTTGAACACCCCGGCCGGCATGCCCGTGCGCTCGGCGGCACGAATCAGCGCCTCGGCCACACGTTCGGCCGTGGCCATATGCCCGCTGTGGGCCTTGAACACCACCGGGCAACCGGCGGCCAGTGCGGCTGCGGTATCGCCACCGGCCGTGGAAAAAGCCAAGGGGAAATTGCTGGCGCCGAACACCGCCACCGGGCCGACGCCGATACGGTACTGGCGCAAGTCAGGACGCGGCAGCGGCGTGCGCGCAGGCAACACCTGGTCGATGCGTGCGCCATAGAAGTCGCCCCGGCGCAGCACTTGGGCAAACAGGCGCATCTGCCCACTGGTGCGGCCGCGTTCACCCTGGATACGGGCGCTTGGCAGTGCCGTTTCCTGGCATGTCAGGGCGACAAAATCCTCGCCCAGGCCATCGAGTTCATCGGCAATGGCTTCCAGAAACTTGGCACGGCGCACGGCCGGCAAGCTGCGAAACACAGGGAACGCCGCGCTGGCAGCCGCCACCGCTCCATCGACCTCCGCCAAGGTGGCCTGGTGGAATGCGCCGGGCAGGCGTTCGCCGGTGTGGGCATCGACGCTGTAGACCAGGGTGTCGCCCAGGGCGCTGCGCTGGCCTGCTATAAAGTTGTGTCCAGAAAACGGCATGGTTTGGCCTCGTTAATGCTGTAGGGCTGTCAATCAGGTCACGGCACCGATTTGCCAGGGCACGAACTCGTTCTGCCCATAGCCGTGTTGTTCACTCTTGCTGCGCGCGCCGGAGGCAATGCGCAGCATCTGTTCGAAGATGTACGCGCCGCGTTCTTCAATGCTGGTGGAACCGTCGGCGATGCCACCGCAGTTCACGTCCATGTCTTCTTCCTGGTGCTCGAACACGCGGTTGTTGGTCGCAAGCTTTATCGAGGGTGCCGGCGCGCAGCCGTAGGCCGAGCCGCGGCCCGTGGTGAAGGCGATCAGGTTGGCGCCACCAGCCACTTGCCCGGTGGCCGAGACCGGGTCGTAGCCTGGCGTGTCCATGAACACCAGGCCCTGGGCGCGCACCGCTTCGGCGTACTGGTACACATCCACCAGGTTGCTGGAGCCGGCCTTGGCCACCGCCCCCAGGGATTTCTCCAGGATGGTGGTCAGGCCACCGGCCTTGTTGCCGGCCGAGGGGTTGTTGTTCAGTTCGGCGTTCATGCGCTGGCAGTAGTCTTCCCACCAGTGGATGCGCGCGATGAGCTTTTCACCCACCTCGCGGCTCACGGCGCGGCGGGTCAGCAAATGCTCGGCACCATAGATTTCCGGGGTTTCCGAGAGGATCGCCGTGCCGCCCGCCGCCACTAGGCGGTCCACCGCATTGCCCAGCGCCGGGTTGGCGGTGATGCCCGAATAACCATCGGAACCACCGCACTGCAGGCCGACGATCAGGTGCCGGGCACTGACCGCTTCGCGCTGTACCGCATTGGCTTGCGGCAGCATCGCTTTGACCTGCTCAATGCCGGCGACGATGGTTTTCGAGGTGCCGCCTATCCCTTGAATGGTGAAGGCGCGCAGTTGCTCGCAAGCTGTGAGGCCCTGGGTTTGAAGCAGGCTTTCGATTTGATTGGTTTCACAGCCCAGGCCGATGATCAGCACGGCGGCAAAATTGGGATGCACGGCATAACCGGCAAGGGTGCGGCGCAGCAGGCCCAGGGCCTCGCCGCTGGGGTCCACGGCACAGCCAGCGCCGTGGGTCAACGCCACCACGCCGTCGATATTCGGGTAAGCGGCCAGCGCCTCGGGATGGATATCGCGGCGAAAATGATCGGCCACGGCCCGGGCAACCGTCGCCGAGCAATTCACCGAGGTGAGAATGCCGACATAGTTGCGGGTGGCGACACGCCCATCGGCACGCACAATGCCCTGGAAGGTGGCCTCAGTGGCGGGCATGGCGTGAGCGTCAACGCCAAAGGCATAGTCACGGGTAAAATCACCCATCGCCACGTTGTGAACATGCACATGCTCGCCGGCTTCGATCGGTTGCGAGGCGAAACCGATGATTTGCCCGTAACGGCGCAGGGGCTGGCCCTGTTCCACGCGCTGAGTGGCGACTTTATGCCCGGAGGGGATCGGCTGGCGCACGGTGACCGCCTCAGCTTCCAGGTTCAGCCCTTGCGGCAAGGCCTGGCGTGCGATCAGTACATTGTCCAGCGGGTTGAGGCGGATCACGGCAGGGTCGCTGCTGCGTGTTCTGGCAATCAGTTGCATGGGACCTCTCAGGGCGGTGCGGCTTACTTCTTGTTATGGCGTCACACCCGTTCGGTGCCGGGCGGATTTGCGATAACTGTAAGGAGCAGGCAGCGATATTCCCAATGAGATGATCCGATCATTTGATAACCCTGGGTTATCGATTGGCTCTATTTAGCTAAATTGTTCAATCACTACAAAAAGCGACGCAGCCTCGCGGCAGCTGCTACGGCGCGGGTATGAGGCTGAAGATTTTTTCGTAGCAGCTGCCGGCAGGCTGCGTCAGCGATGGTGCCGCCGCCGAACTTACGAGCGAAACTCACCTCCCACTTCCCGCCGCTTACGCGCGAACTCCAGCAAAATATCGGCAAATTCCCGAGCCGAACCGGTCAGCGGCTGGTCCTTGCGCGTGATGATGCCGTACTCCAATGGCGCCAGGCGCAGCGGGGTTTACAGCTCCTTGAACTGGCCACTGCTCAACTGCGCCGCGACCATGGACCTGGGCAACATGGCGATCATCGGACCTGATTGCAGCAGCTGCAGGAACATGGGCATGGAGATGGTATCGACACTGTCGGCTGGCGTGGCTCACTCATATTCAGGGAGTAGATTTGCTGCTCCGCTGAAACATATACAAATAATACAGATTTGCCGCGACACCTCGGTTGGCTATCCTTTCCCATCGATTTACCAATACAAACAACAGGTGTTTGCATGGCCTTCAATGACACATTTCGCTTGAGCTCACACGCAGTCATCCTCAACCCTGCGAATGAAGTTCTATTGCTAAAGGCAACATATGGCAATCTATCGTGGGGGCTTCCTGGTGGAGCACTTGAACTTGGTGAAACTATTCACGAGGCCCTGGAACGAGAATGCCTTGAAGAGATTGGCATAAAGATAACCAAGCCTGTCTTAACAGGTGTATATTTTCATAAGCTTTACAACTCACAAGCCTTTATTTTTTTATGCGAAATTTTCTCACCTCAAGAAATCGCGTTGAGCCACGAGCATTCGGAGTGGAAGTTTTTTCCGCTTAATCAACTAAGCGAGATCCAGAAAGCACGAGTAAATGACTGCTTAATGTTCAACGGCATAGTCAAAAGTAGAAAGTTTTAACCACCCAACAGAACGAATTCAAATTCAAATTCAAATTCAAATTCGCGAGTAAGCCTCCCCTGAAATGATGCCAACCTTCTAATACCATATCAAACCACCACTTCTAACAACCGTATTTTCATGCAAGCATTTTAATACGAAATCCCATCCCACACGAACAAGCGCAAGGTGAAACACTCAGAGTCAGGCATTAAACACCACGAAAAAACCTCGCAAAAAGTACTACAGCCCAGCAGAATAGTATGCAGAGCAAGTACTACTCACCACTCAAATCCAGATCTCAGTGTTTCTTACACACTCAACTGTAAGAATATTCCCTCACGCCACCCAGCAAAATCCTACCCGTATTTACCACGCATCGCACTGCTCAAAAAGTTATGATCGCCCTAGTCAAACACTGGCGGCTAATTCATAACCATTCAAATATCGAAGGCGCCCTCATGCACCGGTATAAAAACATGGATTTTGCAGGAAACAAATGGACCAGTTCAACAAACAGGAAATTTAATACACGCAACGAAACCCTGTGGCTAAATAAAAAAACAAAACTATTCACCATCGGCAGTTGTTTCGCAGTGAATTTTGGCCGTTGGATTTCCAAGCATGATGTATCTATAGTAACGCCTGATTGGGGATTGCATTACAATAGCAAGACCATTCTGAACGAGCTACACAACTGCATTGGAGTCGACTCACCCAAGATCGTCTGGGAAGTCACGCCCCCTTGCGGTGACACCTCCTATTTTGACGCCAAGCGTCATCCTATCTCCGCAAACTCTTTACAAGGCTTAGCTTCCAAACAATCTATGCTAACTGAAGCCGGTCGCCAAGCCATAGTAGAAGCTTCCGCCTTCCTAATAACTCTTGGTTTGACTGAAATATGGGAGCAACGATTATCCTCCGGCTGGAGCTGCATAAACAGATCCCCGCTCAAACACATATCAAACAGGAGAAAGCCAAATTTTCGCAATAGGTTTCAGACTATAAAAGAAATAAAAGCTGACATCAAATCAATAACAACCATAATCGGAGCCTCATCAACAATTACACGACCAATAGTATTTACAGTATCTCCCATCCCTCTTAAAAATAGCGGCATGCAGTACGACCCACGAATAGCGAACGTCCGATCAAAATCAAACATCATATCTGCCATACATGAATTTCTTGACGAGAACCCCTCCCTAAAACACGTCTCTTATTTCCCTGCATTTGAAATGTTCTACCAAGCGCCAGATTATGAAAATATTTGGCAACGTGATGGACGACATGTGACAGCAAGAAAAATAGATGAAGTCTGTCGAATGTTTGTAGATATATACTCAACGAACTCAGCGCTTTTCCAAAAAAAAATAGACTTTCAAGTGCCGGAGGTTTGATATGCATTCCGCAACCCTCACACCCCTAGATTACGATCTAGAACTAATTTCAACAATTTATATATCGCATTCCAAAAACTCCATCTTACCCCTCTTGATCGCAGCTTTATTAATTGATGACATCTCACTAATAGAAATAGACGGCGACCACATTGACGACGTCCGAACCATGATAAAAATCATCAAACACCTTGGAGCACATTGCATACAGGAAAAAAATCGGCTGATCGTGGATGCGCGCGGACTAAAAACTCATGACGCCTCAACAATGAATTTTGCAAACACGCGATATAGCCTTCTTTTACTCGGGGCACTGAGCGCACGTCTAGGCAAGGCCAAAGTCAATCATCCTGGAGGGTGCGATTTGAAGCGCCCCTTTGACTTCCATATAGACTTACTCAAACATCTCGGCTGTAAGCTTGACATAGACGAACATACGATCTCTTGTCAGCGTACTACTTCTCCACGAGCAGAGTTAACGCTTCCGTATCCTTCTGTGGGAGCCACGCTCCAGGCAATTTTTTATTCAGCAATTGGTGATTCGCAAATGACAATTACCATTCATAATACCGCACTGGAACCCGAGATCGACGATGTCATTTCATTTTTGAATAAGGCAGGGGCGAAAATCTTCCGAAATGGCAAAAATTGGCGCAAAAATAGAAACCGAAAAAACGAGATAACGATAAACGGTTTCAAATCACTCTCATCAGAGATCAGAGTAAATGTTTCCGCACCAGACCTACGTGGAGGAATGGCAATAATAATATTAGCCATATCCTGCGGATGCAATATAAACATAACATCCTTCAATCAAATCCTGCGAGGCTACACCCGAATTATTAGCAATGCCCACATCCTTGGTGGAGCCATCAACCATGATTAACCCTACAAAAATAAACCTCCTTCCTTACAACTCATACAATGTCTCAGCGATAGCCGAGGAAGTTTATTTCCCAAAATCAGCATCAGACATAGAAAAAACCTCAAAAAAACCACCCCCCACCAAACAACTTATAACACTAGGCAGCGGCACAAATATCATACTTATCAAGGCCCAAATCTTCGGATTACACTTGGCGCACTATCAGGACGCGCGCTAGTCCAAGGCGGGCACCACAGGGTCGCTGTCGCGGGTCCTGGCGATCAGTTGCACAGGACACCCCAAGGCAATGCGGCTGACTTCTGATTTATTGCGTTACACCCATCTAGTGGCGAGTGAATCAGCGAACACTATAAAGAGCATGCCTTGAGGCCCCCAAAGATATGATCCGGTCAATCGTTTCCCTCACCTTCTTCTTCCCGCCGCTTACGCGCGAACTCCAGCAAAATATCGGCAAATTCCCTCGCTGAACCCGTCAGCGGCTGGTCCTTGCGCGTGATGATGCCGTACTCCAATGGCGCCAGGCGCAGCGGGGTTTACAGCTCCTTGAACTGGCCACTGCTCAACTGCGCCGCGACCATGGACCTGGGCAACATGGCGATCATCGGACCTGATTGCAGCAGCTGCAGGAACATGGGCATGGAGATGGTATCGACACTGTCGGCTGGCGTGGCAATGCCTACCTCCCTGAAGGCCAGTTCAAGACGATCACGTATCGGCGTACCAACCGGGTACAACACCCACGGCCAATCGCCCAACGCCTCCAGCGGAGCGCAGTCCAGATCATTGAGCGGATGGCTGCTGTTGACCACCAGGGCGAAAGGCTCGGGTTCCAGCGCCTGGAAGTCGAAGACCTGGCTGAAACGCTCTTCGGTGAAGCGGCCGATCATCAGGTCGAGCTTGTTCTGCTCCAGCATCGCCAGCAGATGGTCGCTGGACTGCTCCACCACTTCGATCGACAGCAACGAGCTACGCGCCTTGATCGCGGCAATGGCCTGGGGCAGCACCACCGATGTCGCAGCAAAAATCCCGCCCACCTTGATAAAACCATGACCACCCTTGCGCAAGCGGTTGACCTGGTCGACGAACTTATGGGAATCGGCCAGCGCGCCCTGGGCATAGCGCACCACGTACTCGCCAAGCTCGGTGGGCGGCATGCTGCGCGGCAGGCGTTCGAACAGGGCGAAGCCGAACTGCGCCTCCAGGTCGCGCAGCATCTTGCTCAAGGCTGGCTGGCTGAGGTTCATGCGGGTGGCGGTGGCGTGCATGTTGCGGGTGCGTGCCAGGGTGTCGATCAGCACCAGGTGCTTGAAGCGTATCCAGTTGCAGAAGCTGGAATGGGTGATGTCCGATGGCATTGGGGCCGTGCCTCTTGAAAGTAGGGTGCATTCTAATCAGTTGTCTCTCGTTGCTATGCTGCGTTTTTTTAATCAAACAATCGGCGTCGACTGAATCGCTGGCAAGCCAGCCCACAAAGTTCGTGCCGGACCGGATATCTGTTTGCCGGCGATGAGGATTTGCGCCAGGGCCAAAGAAATCAGATACGCTGTGCAGCAAGTATTAGCCACATACCCGCGCCATCATGCACACCACCCTTGATCTGTTCGCCTCCCTGCCGCCCGAGCCCCCTCGTGCGGTGCAGATCGGCACCCACGCCTGGGTGCTCAAGGGCTTTGCCTTGCCCTACGTCGAACAACTGTTGCAGGCGCTGGCCAACATCGAGTCGCAAGCGCCCTTCCGGCAGATGGTCACCCCCGGCGGCTTCACTATGTCTGTAGCCCTGACCAACTGCGGCACTCTCGGCTGGACCACCGACCGCCACGGCTATCGCTATGCCAGCCACGACCCGCAGAGCCGGCTGCCCTGGCCACCGATGCCAACGGTGTTCCTGCAACTGGCCGAAGCGGCCGCAGCAAAAGCGGGTTTTACCGCTTTCATTCCGGATGCCTGCCTGATCAACCACTATGTACCAGGCGCGCGCCTGTCCCTGCATCAGGACAAGGACGAGCGCAATTACGAGTACCCGATCGTCTCGGTGTCGCTGGGTATCCCGGCGGTGTTTCTGTTCGGCGGCCACGCCCGTGGCGACAAGGCCCGGCGCATTGGCCTTGAGCACGGCGATGTAGTGGTCTGGGGTGGCGAGGACCGCTTGCGTTATCACGGCGTGCTGCCGCTCAAGCCCGCCGAGCATCCGCTGCTAGGCGCCCAGCGCATCAACTTCACCCTGCGCAAGGCTGGCTGAGATGACCACGACATTCAGCGTTGCCAGCGCGTTCCTGGCCTCTATCGATGCACACTGGGCGCGTCTGGTCGAACAGGTCGGGCCTTGCACCCATGAGCCAAAACCTGCGCGCGAACCCTATGAAGCACTGATCCGAGCCATTGCCTACCAGCAGCTTCACGCCCGCGCAGGCGATGCCATCCTCGGGCGGATGCTGGCGCTGTACCCAGGCGTGGCGTTCCCCAGCGCCGAACAAATCGTCGTCACACCACCCGAAACCCTGCGGGCCTGCGGTTTTTCCGCGAGCAAGCTGGCCACCATCCAGGGCATCGCACAGGCCGCGATTTCAGGCCTGGTGCCCTCCTATGCTGAAGCCGCCGGATTGGACGATGAAGACTTGATCGAGCGGCTGATCACCCTGCGCGGGGTCGGTCGCTGGACCGTCGAGATGTTTTTGATCTATACCCTCGAGCGCATGGACATCCTGCCGGCCGACGACTTCGGTGTGCGCGAGGGCTACCGGCGCTTCAAGGGGCTTGAGACGCAATTGACGCGCAAACAGATGATCGAGACGGCAAAGCCCTGGAGCCCGTGGCGCACGGTTGCTGCCTGGTACCTGTGGCGAGCGCCCGCCTTGAAGTGATGGCAGCCCCGGCGCACTATGGAATTTGACCGCAAGCACCGGAGTTTCCACGCGCAGTGGCCGACGTACGCTGGCCCCGACTGATTGCGCAACAGGGTAAACACCATGAAAGCTTCCTCAACCGCTCCGAGCGAGACCGACCCACGCTGGCAGGCAGTGCTGGCCCGCGACCCGGCTGCCGATACGGCCTTCGTCTATGCGGTCAAGACTACCGGCGTGTACTGCCGCGCCAGCAGCACGTCGCGTTTGCCCAAGCGCGAAAATGTCGAGTTCTTCGCCACCGCCGAACAGGCCGAAGCCGCCGGCTACCGCGCGAGCAAGCGCGCCGCCGCCGACCAGACCAGCGTCGCCAGGCAACATGCCGCGCTGGTGACCCGCGCCTGCCAGATCATCGTACAGGCCGATGAGGCCCTCGACCTGAACAACCTGGCCGCGCAAGTTGGCATGAGCCCCTATCACTTCCACCGGGTATTCAAGGCCAGCACCGGCTTGACCCCCAAGGCCTATGCAACCTCGCACCGGGCCCGGCGCATGCGTGAGCAACTGCCCCGCGCAGGTTCGGTCACCGATGCGCTCTACGAAGCGGGCTTCAATTCCAACAGTCGCTTTTACGAAACCAGTGCCAGCGTGCTGGGTATGAAACCGGGTGACTACCGCGCCGGTGGGGCCAACAACGATATCCGCTTCGCTGTCGGGGAGTGTTCGCTGGGGGCGATTCTGGTGGCTCAAAGTGCGCGCGGCATTTGCGCCATCCTGCTGGGCGAAGACCCCGATGCCCTGGTGCGCGATCTGCAGGACAAGTTCCCGCGCGCCAACTTCATCGGCGGCGACCAGGCCTTCGAACAATTGATCGCCAAGGTGGTGGGTTTTATCGAAGCGCCCGCCCTGGGCCTGGACCTGCCGCTGGATGTGCGGGGCACGGCGTTTCAGGAACGGGTATGGCAGGCCTTGCGCAACATTCCGGTCGGTACCACGGCCAGCTATAGCGACATCGCGCGAATGATCGGTGCTCCAAAATCATTTCGCGCGGTGGCCCAGGCGTGCGGGGCCAACAGCATTGCCGTGGCCATTCCCTGCCACCGGGTGGTGCGCAGCGACGGGGATTTGTCCGGATACCGCTGGGGGGTGGACCGCAAGCGGCGGTTGCTGGAGCGTGAGGCGCAGTAAATCTGATGTTCCGTGGTGCCTGCATCGCCGGCAAGCCGGCTCCCACAGGGTTAATCACAGGCCATTGTGGGATCTGGTGGTGCGGTATTCCGATTGCCAGCGATGAGGCAATGACAGACGACAAAGTCTACCCAAGCAGCCCTACCCCATGCCGTGACACCACAAAAAAACCATGCTAATTTGCACCCCACATTCGCCCCCACCGGCAATGAAAAAAGGTCCCCATGACTCCCCATTCCGTCGCGCACACAATCATCGTTTCGAACCTGGCCGCCGCTGCCAGTGCTCGCGTGTGCGCAACGCCTCCCCCGCATCGCTCATCTGTGGTCGTGGCTGCAGTGGTCGTAGCAGGCGTTTGCCCGCCACCACCGGCTGCCATTGCGGGCTGACACCAGCCCGTTGCACCGCTCCAGCTTCTGATATTTGCCGAGTATTCGCAGGCGCATTGCGCCCGGCCACTTGCTGGAGCCTGTTGTCCTTTGACAGGTGATTGATAATGACGTTGAACACATCCTTCCTGGCTTCCTATGGGGCCATGCTGCTGTTCGTGCTGCTATGGGGCAGCGCGGCAATTTTTACCCGCTGGGGGCTGGACCACGGCTCGGCCTTTGGGCTGTTGATCGTACGTTTTGCCATGGCATTCGTGGTGTTGTTGGTGCTGGGGCTGCGCGCCGGCGACTGGTTGCCGGCACGGGGCACGCGCGGGCGCGTCGCCGCCACCGGTTTGCTGCTGATCGGCAGCTACGCCATTTGCTACTTCCAGGCCATGGCCCACGGCATTACCCCGGGCCTGATTGCTACTTTGCTGGGCATTCAACCTATCCTCACCCTGCTGCTGATGGAGCGGCGTTTCAACGCGCTGCGCCTGGGCGGGTTGCTGGTGGCGCTCGCCGGCCTGGTGCTGGTGGTCTACCAGAGCCTGGTGGTATCACGCTTTGCGCCCAGTGGCATGCTGTTCGCCCTGGCAGCGTTGCTGTGCATGACCACCGGCGCCATCCTGCAAAAGCGCATCGAGCAACCACCGACGCAGGTGCTGACGTTGCAATACGGGGCCAGCCTGTTGGCGTGCCTGGCATTCGTGCCGTGGCAACCAATTGAATTCCAATTGAGCCTGGGCTTCATCCTGCCAGCGCTGTGGCTCGGCCTGGTGATCTCGGTGATTGCCCAATTGCTGCTGTACCGGATGATACGGGCCGGCAACCTGGTCAATGTCACCAGCCTGTTCTACCTGGTACCAGCGGTAACCGCGGTGATGGACTACCTGGTACTCGGCAACCGGTTTTCCGGCCTCAGTGTCGTTGGCATGCTCCTCATCCTGGCGGGGGTCGCGTTGGTGTTCCGCCACGGTGCCAGCGCCAGGTAAACGCCGTTGCAGCAAGGCAAGCAAATGATTGTTTGACACGGCACGATTGGCGAAACCTGCTTTACTCATGGCCAGGGAAAAAGGACGTAGGAAAAATTCCCTACGTAAGCGACATCCTCCGCGATGTCGCCTTTCCCGAGCCATCCTGAAAGGGACTTCGCCATGACACTTGCACCCCACGCTGGGGCCGAAAGGCTGGACAGCGTTCAATTGTTGCGTGCCATCGCCGCAACCGCAGTGGTTTTCTTTCACCTGCCCCTGTTTCGCAATGGTGCCTGGGGTGTGGATATTTTCTTCGTGATCAGTGGCTTCATCATGGCCTTGGTTACGGCCAACTCAAGCAAGCACTTTTTCAGCAAGCGGGTGATCCGCGTCGTGCCTTTATATTGGCTGGGCACTTTTGGCGTGTTCGGCGTGGCCTTGCTGTTGCCAAACCTGTTGGGCAACACCACCGCCGACCTTGTGGGCCTGGTCAAATCGCTGCTGTTCATTCCTTACCTCAAAGGCGAGTACGTACAGCCCATCCTGTATCTGGGCTGGACGCTGAATTTCGAGATGTTTTTCTACGCGTTGTTCGCGCTTTCCATGGCCATCAGCCATCGCCATCGCCTGCTGATCTGTTCAGCGGCACTATTGGGTCTGGTGCTGATGGGCAAACTGTTCACCTTCGAATCGCTGCTGCCCAGGTTTTACACCGATGACATCATCCTTGAGTTTGCGCTGGGCATGGGCTGCTATGCCCTGTATTCACGCACCCAAGCCTGGCGAATGGCGGGCCCTTCCCTGACGGCACGCATCACGCTGGTAGCAATCGGCGTGGCCGTCCTGGCCTACATGCCTTTCAACGAAGCGCTAAAACCCATGCTCGGGCACACCGTTGCCCTGGCGTTTCCGGCAACAGTGATTTTCCTGGCGCTCGTGCACGGTTTGTCGGGCCTGCGCCTGCCCTGGATCCTGGTACTGATCGGCGACGCCAGTTACTCCCTGTACCTGTTTCACCCCTACGTATTGAAGGTGATCAACAAAGTCTTCCACGTGTTCGACGCACCCGGTGTTCTAGCCTATGTAATGGCACCTGTGACCATTGGCCTGTGCTACCTGGTGGCCATCGGCATTTACCGCCTGGTGGAACTGCCCTTGACCAACACGTTGCGCAGGCAGTTCCTGGAGCCGCGGCGGCAGGCCAAGCAGCCAACCTCGCTGCCGGCCGCCTCCAGCGAAGCACGCGGTGATTGAGGGGCTGGCGCACGTGTTGTGAGGAGGCCTGAATGACCCTGCATATCGTCCAATTGGGTAGCCCCCGCGGCAAGGACGAAGGCCTGCGCCTGGGCACAGTGCGCCGGCCACCACGCGGGGTGCCCAAATCCGAGTTCGCCAGCCGCGACTTCTATGACCTCTGGCTGCCCCTGCTTTCCCCCAGCGCCGAACTGGTGGCCGAGGCCAAAGCGGCTACGAATGACAAGGCCTGGGCAGCCTTCAAGAAAAAATTCCACAGTGAAATGAATGAGCCCGCCGCCCGGCAGCTGCTTGACCTGCTGGCGGCGCTGTCGCATCACACTCAATTGGCGGTCGGCTGCTACTGCCAAGATGAACAGCATTGCCACCGTTCGGTACTGCGCGAGCTGTTGTTGGCCCGAGGCGCCCGCATCGCTCCTGGGGTCGGTATCAAGGGATCCATGAACCTGCGCGGTTTAAAGAAGAACGAGCGGGACTGCTGATCGCAAGCCAAACGTAGTACGATGAATTCTCATCCACCTCGTAAGGACTGCCATGCAGCTTTCCTCTGCCATTCCGATCGTTCGCATCTTCTCGGTTGCCAAGGCCAAGGAGTTTTACCTGGACTTTCTCGGCTTTACCCTGGAGTGGGAACACCGTTTTGAGGAAGATTTTCCGCTGTACGCTCAAATCCGCCGTAACGACCTGGTCCTGCACCTGAGCGAGCACCACGGCGATGCCACGCCGGGGTCGACGGTGTTCGTGCCCATGATAGGTATCGATGAACTGCACGCCGAGCTTCAGGCCCGCCGGTACGCTTATGCCCGGCCAGGTATCGAGTCGCTCGGCTGGGGGCGACAGCTGCAAGTGGCCGATCCGTTTGGTAATCGGTTGCGGTTTTGTGAGTTGGTCGGGGATTGAATCATGGCGGCCGCTTCGCCTTGTAGGGGCGGGTGGTGGGGGGTTGCGACTTGGCTGCGATGGCAACGCAGCTTGTGCAGCAGGCAAACCGCGTCGCCTGAATCGCGGGCAAGCCCGCTCCTACAGGGGCCGCCACAACGTTCAAAAAATCCCGTCGAAATTGACTTCCCAAGACCAACGACGAAGAAAGTCTCAGCTAGGCTAATGGCTAAGTGAAATCGCCGCTCGCAAGCCTCAAGGCTAAATGGGTAGCAGTACCATCCATCAACGGGATCACGCCATGAGCCACACGTACAGTCTGGGCAAGTACTTTAGCGGCAAGGAAGTCACTGCGACCTCAGTACAGTTCAACCTGTTGCGATGGTTCTCGCTGGCCAGCTTCCTGATCATCACCTTCGTGGCCCTGGGGCTTGGCTTCATAGCCACCCGCTTCGTCGTCAACGAAAGCATCCAGCGCGATGCGGTACTGACCGCTCAGTTCATCCAGTCCATGGGGGCCGCAGAGGTCGGTCATCACGACCTGCCCAATGTGCAGATGGGTGAAGTGCTCGATCCGCGAGACGACGTCGGCCTTCCGGCCAATGAACAACTGAGCCGCACAAACGCGCGCAACGAATTCATCGATCACATCAAGCATTTGGCCCGGCAACCCGACTCGCTGCTGATTTCCATCTATGCCCCCGATGACACCGTCATCTGGTCGAGCAACCCGACGTTGATCGGCCAGCGCTTCGAAGAAGACGAAGAACTGGAAGAGTCCTTCGAAAGCAAGGAGCGGATTTTCGCCACTTATCACGAAGTGCAGAACGACCGCGAAGAACAGCAATTTTTGCGCAAGCCCGAGAACCTGTTTATCGAAAACTACATCCCGATGCTCAACTCCGCAGGCCAAGCCGTGGCGACCGTCGAGATCTACAAGGAACCCTCGGACCTGATCGCCCGGACCAAGCGCGGCTATGTGTTGATGTGGCTGGCAACCTCCTTCGGTGGCGCCATGATTTACCTGGGTTTGTACTGGATCGTGCGCCGGGCTGCCGGGCTGCTGATTTCCCAACAACGCCAGCTGATCGAAAACGAAACCTTCGTGGCCTTGGGCGAAATGTCCGCGGCCGTTGCCCACAGCCTGCGCAACCCGTTGGCGACGATACGCTCCAGCGCCGAACTGGCGCAGGAAATCGCCCCGCCGCCGGTGCAAAAAAACATTACCGATATCATTGGCCAGGTCGACCGCATGTCCAAGTGGGTCCGCGATCTGCTGTTGGCTTCCAGCCCACTGCAGGGGCGCAATGAAGACGTCGACCCGCTGGAAGCCATTCTGGAAACCCTGCACGCGTTCGAACCACAGATACGCAAGGCCAACGTGGTGGTGGAGTTCACAGCAACCGCGGCGCCCGCCATCGTCGGCCACCGCGTTCTGCTGTCGCAGGTGCTCAACAGCCTTATGTCCAACGCCATCGAGGCGATGCCCCAGGGGGGCCGACTACAGATCGAGATCGAGCCGGACGCTGCGCGCAAGAAACTGCATGTTACTTTCCGCGACAACGGCAAGGGCATGACCGAAAACCAGCAACAAAGCCTTTTCAAGCCCTTTTGCACCAGCAAACAGGGTGGCCTGGGGGTTGGCCTGGTGATGGTCAAACGCATCATGGACCGCTTCGGTGCGAAGATCAGTGTGAACAGTGAGGTCAATAACGGCACAGAAGTACGCATGACATTCAAGACCGCCCCGCGACGTTGAACCAGCCGGTAAAGCCTCGGCCGTACTGTTGATCGCGCTGACGCTTGCACCGCTGCAGGAGGTCTAGACTGCTATTACTTTGCCTTGGGCGCACAAATTCGATAAAGTTAACCCATAGGTCAACTTTACCCCTCCCGTATTTCGCCCTTCGCATCGTTTGGAAGGGCTTGCGCATGACCTGAAGTTTCCAAGTACATAACGACATGGGCGGAATTCACTACCGCTCAGAGGATGATCCATGTCCAACCGTGAAATATCCCGACGCGCCTTTCTGCAAGGTGGGCTGGTCGCTGGCGTCAGCGTAACCCTGGCCCCCCTGGGCAGCCCGGCCATGGCCGCCCTGATGGAAAGCAGCGTCACCGTGCCGGCCGAAAAATGGCTGGGCAACAATGGCCAGGCGCGTTTTCGCAACGACGCCCTGTCCAAGGTCTGTGGCAGCAAGGTATTCGCCCGCGACATCCGCGCCAAGGACATGCCCGGCTGGCCGCAGCAGCAAGGCCACGCCATGCTGCTCAAGACCGTGCGCGCCGATCACATCTACGCAGGCTACGACCTGTCCTGGCTGGGCGTCGATTTGCAACCGGACCGCATCGTCACGGCCGATGACCTGCAAAAAGACGGCATCGTCTTCCCCGAAGAGCATGCGCCCGACCCGCTGCTGCCCGCTGGCAAGGTGCCGATGTTCATCGGCCACCCGGTGGCGATCCTGATCTGGAACGACTTCGAGCGTTACCGCCAGGCCAAGAACAAGCTCAAGTTCAACGACAAGGCCATCCGCTATGGCGCCAAGGTGCCGTACTACCAGGGCGAACCCTACGGCAGCTTCCGCTATGTGCGCGTGGGCGGCCCGACCTCGGCCGACGAAGACGAATTCGCCAGCCTCAAGGATTCGATCCTGTTCCCGATGATCCGCAACCGTCGCCCGGAGTGGAACTCGCAGCCCAACCTGCACGGCAACCTGAACGAGCGCGGCATGTTTTACGCCGACCGCATGCAGCAGCAGCTCAAGGCACCGCCGGAAAATTGGCTGGTGTTCGATGAGCGCTACAAGACGCCGTCGATCGAACCGGCCGCGCTGGAACCGGACAACGGCAACGGCTGGTACGACCCGGCCAGCAAGACCCTGCATTTCGTGGTCGCCACCCAGTGCCCACTGGAAGCGGCCACCGAGACCGCCAAGATGATCGCGCCGTCGCGCTTGGGCCTGGCCAAACTCAACATGCACCCGGGCTACACGGTCGGCTACGGCTCCAAAGACCACAACATCTTCGTCTACTACGCAGCCTTGGCCGCGTTGTATGGCGCGGGTGTACCCGTGCGCCTGGCCAACGACCGATACGAGCAGTTCCAGAGCGGCATCAAGCGTCACCCGTTTGACATCCACTACCAGTTGGCCGTGGACAAGAACGACCACAGTTTCAAGATTTTCCGTGCCGAAATGGACGTGGACGGCGGGGGCCGCATCAACTACAGCGCATCGGTAGCGGCGGTCGGTGCCACGGCGGCGCAGTCGATCTACTACATGCCGCAAAGCGACCTGCAAGCCACCGCCTACCACTCGCGCGGTGTCGAAGCCGGTTCCATGCGCGGTTACGGCACCCTGCAGAGCATGGCCTCCACCGAAATGATGGTGGACGAAATTGCCGGGCGCCTGGGCGTCGATGCCATTGAGCTGCGCAAGAAGAATGTGCTGCTGTCGGGCATGAAAAACACCCAGGGCGCAGTGCCTGCCGGTGCATTGCGCCTGAACGAAATTCTCGACAAGGCCAGCGCCAGCGAAATCTGGAAAAACCGCGACGCACGTAAAAAGCAATTCGACGCCCAGGACCCGGACAACTGGTACGGCGTGGGCTTTGCCATCTGCCAGAAAGACTTCGGCACCGGTTCCGAAGCCCCGATGGCCAGCGTCGAGTTCACCGCCGATGGCCACATCTCCCTGCGCCATATCGGCATCGAGCTGGGTACGGGTATGTCCACCTCCCAGGCCCTGGTAGTCGCCGACTTCCTCGGCCTGCCGGCCAGTGAAGTGAAGACCGGCGAAACCGACTGGCACGAGCTGCAGCTGACCTCCAGCGGCAACCCGTACATCATGAGCCAGGCCGAGCAGGACAACGTGCTGCGCAACCCGCGCTGGGTGGGCAAGGTCGCCTCGGCATCGTCGGCGACCAACTCGGCCTACTACTTCAGCCATGCCACTCGCGAAGCAGCACGCGTGCTGTTCAACCACGGCCTCTGGCCGGCGGCGCTGGAAATCTGGCGGCAAGGCCCCTACGGCGGCCAGGCCAACCCCTACGTGGTGCGCCGCGAAGACGCCCATTGGGTCGACGGCAAGCTCACTGCCAATGGCATGGAGCCCCTGCCCTTTGCCCAGTTGGCCAAGCGCGCACATGAACGCGGCCTGGTAACCGGCGCCACCGTGCACGGCTTCAACCGCTGGAGCTGGGCCGAAGCTGAATACAGCATCGACAGCGTGCGCGAGCGCCTGCCCCTGGACGGGCTGGCCGTGAAATACGGCGACGGCGCCGTGGCGGCGAAAAAAGCGCAGATGAACAGCGCCGGCTTCCACCTGCTCGACCGCCAGAACGTGGCCTACCCGCCGACCCAGTTGAACAACGCCGCGGTGACTTACTACAGCCCGGTGGCAACCCTGGTCGAATTGAAGGTCAACAAGGGCTCCGGTGAAGTGAAAGTGCTGGACCACCACAGCTGGGTCGAATGCGGCCGAGTGCTGGTGCCGGAACTAGTCAAGGGCCAGATCGAAGGCGGCATTGCCATGGGCATCGGCCATGCCCTGCTCGAAGAAATGCCATTGTACGAAGGCGGCCCGGGCGAAGGCGACTGGAACTTCAACCGCTACCGCCTGCCCCACGCCCGGGATGTAGCGGTGTGGCAACAAACCTCGGAAATCCTGCCGCCGCTGTCACCCAGCGACCCGTCCAAGGGCATCGCCGAAGTGGTGATGATCCCCGTGGTCGGCGCCATCGGCAACGCCGTGGCCCATGCAATCGGCAAGCGCGTGCGCGACCTGCCTATCACTTCCGCACGCATCAAGGAGGCCCTCAATGGCTAATCGTCCGCTGCAACTGACCCTCAACGGTCAATCCGTCGGCCCAGTGGAGGTCCCCGATGATCTGCCGATGATCGACTACCTGCATGAGTACCGAAACCTCACCGGATCGCGCCTGGGCTGCGGCCAGGGTATCTGCCACGCCTGCGTGGTGATCGTAGACAACCCCGACGGCACCAGTGAGCAAGTGCGTACCTGCATTACCGGCGCCCATTATTTCGAAGGCAAGAAGGTTCGCACGATCGAAGGCCACGCCAGCCGTGACGAGAGTGGCAAGGTCACCGAGCTGACGCCGATCCAGCAGAAGTTCGTCGACCAGTTCGCCTTCCAGTGCAGCTACTGCGCCCCCGGTTTCGTCAACGCAGCCACCGTACTGGTGGAAAAACTGCAGCGTCAGCCGATCGTGAAAAGCCAGATGGAAAAGGTGATCGAGGACAGCCTCGGGCACCATATCTGCCGCTGCACCGGCTACGTCCGTTACTACACCGCCACCCGCGATGTGTTGCTCGATCTCGGCCTGGTCAAGGAGGGTTGAGCATGACGCGACTATTTTCCCGCCTGGCCCTGGCGGTAGGCTTGGCTGTGCCGGCACTGCTGGCCCAGGCTGCCGACCAGCAGCAGATCGAACGCGGTGAATACCTGGCGCGCGCGGCCGACTGCATGGCCTGCCATACCGCACCGGGTGGCGCGCCCTATGCGGGCGGCCTGCCGATCGTCTCACCGTTCGGCACCATCTATGGCACCAACATCACCCCGGACAAGGAACACGGCATCGGCCAATACAGTGCCGATGAGTTCTATGCGGCCGTGACCCAGGGCAAGCGCCGCGATGGCGCCAACCTGTACCCGGCGATGCCCTACACCTCGTATCACCTGATGCCGCGAGAAGACGTCGATGCCATTCATGCTTACCTGCAGACCGTCGCACCGATCAATCGCGCAGCACCGGTCACCCGCCTGAACTTCCCGTTCAACGTGCGCCTGGGCCTGACCGGCTGGAACATGCTGTACGCCAAGGACCTCAAGCTGGCGCCCAGCGACGGCAAAAGCGAAGCCTTCAAGCGCGGCCAGTACATGGTCGAGGCGCTCGGGCACTGTGGCGAATGCCACACCCCACGTGGCCTGCCCGGCGCCATGGAACAGGACAAGCGCCTGACCGGCGGCGTGCTCAACGGTTACCTGGCACCGAGCCTGCTGGCCGATGACCTGGCCGCGCGCGGCTGGAACCACCAGGACCTGAGCACCTTCCTCAAGCACGGCATGAGCGCCCAGGGCACCATGTTCAACGAGATGTTCCCGGTGTTCCACAACAGCACCGTGCACCTCAACGACCAGGACCTGGCCGCCATGGCCACCTTCCTGCTCGGCGAGCAACCACCGCAGCCACGCACCGTGGCGACCGTGCCAGTGGACAAGCTCGGCGCCAGTGCCCAGCGCGGCCGCCAGCAATACCTGAACGTATGCGCCGGTTGCCATGGCGCCGATGGCGAAGGCAAGCCGCACATTGCCGTAGCCATGCAGGGCAACACCACCCTGCGCCTGGAAGACCCGCGCAACCTGGTCCGGGTGATTGCAGACGGTATCGGCGAACAGCAGTTTGCCGGTTTCGAACGCATGCAACCGATGCCGGCGTTTGCCGACAAGCTGAGCACGGAGCAATTGGCCGACCTGGTCAATTACCTGCGCCAGGCCTGGGGCGGTCAGCCGGCTGAACTGAACGCAGAGCAGGTTTCTCAGGTACAGGCCGAGGTATCTCCTGAGCACAAGGTGCACTGAGATGCAGCATCTGGACTTGCAAGTGGTACGCAAGGCGTTGGCCTGGTCCAGCGCCGGCGAGCGCGTGTGGCTGTGCACGGTGCTCTGCACCTATGGCTCGGCGCCGCGAGCGCCGGGCTCGATGCTGGCAGTCAATACGGCCGGGCAGTGGATCGGTTCGCTGTCCGGTGGCTGCGTGGAGGATGACTTTCTCGCCCGCGTGGCCGAGGGCGACTTCCTCGACGCCGTCGCCGTTGTGCGCTATGGCGAGGGCGACGAGCCTCGCGCCCAGGTCAGCCTGCCATGCGGCGGTATCCTCGACGTACTGGTAGAGAAGCTCGACCCCGATTGCGAAGTACAGGCGCACTTGCGCGAGTTGGAAGCCGCCCTGCTTGGCCGGCGGCGACTGATCCGCCAAGTCGAGTTGGGCAGTGGCACACGTAGCGTGAGCGACGACCATGAACACGGCCAGCGAGTCGAACGCACCGCCACGCAGGTACGCATGCGCATCGGCGCGGCGCAACGCTTGCTGCTTGCCGGGTACTCCAGCGTTGCTCAGTTTTGCGCGCAGTTCGCCGTGGGCCTGGGCTTCGAGGTCATTCTCTGCGACCCGCGCGAAGAAGCACTGGAGGGCGTGGTGCTGGAAAACGTCGAGATTCGCCGGCAACTGCCTTCGGTATTTATCGCCGAAGGGGGTTGCCACAGCGACACCGCGGTAGTGGCCCTGACCCACGACCCGCGCATCGACGACCTGGCCATGATGGAGGCCGTGCGCACCGAGGCGTTTTATATCGGTGTGATGGGCTCGATGCAGACCTCGCGCAAACGCTTCGAACGCTTGCGCCGCATTGGCGGCCTGGGTGAACAAGAATTGGCGCGTATTCATGCACCGATCGGCCTTAACCTGGGCAGCAAGACTCCGGCGGAAATTGCCTTGGCGGTACTGGCTGACATCTTGCGGGTGCGCAGCGGAATCACCCGCGAACAACTCTGAGCTTTCAATTTGTTGAGGAATTGAGCCTTGTAGGAGCGGCCCAGGCCGCGAAGGGCTGCGCAGCAGCCCCGGTTCCGATCTCAAGTCGAGCTTCGAGCAAGCGGGCCGCGATGCGACCCATCGCGGCCTGGGCCGCTCCTACAGTATCTGCATTGAATGATGAGTGAATTTTTTTCAACGCCAATTAATAACATATTTTTATGCTTTAATTGTTTTTGTGCATTCCCCCACGGCAAGAGGATACCGATATGAACCTCAAGATCCTGGCCCTGCTGCTGCTTGCTTTCTGCGCCCCGCCCGTTTTCAGTCAAACCAGTACAACCGCCACCGACACCCCCGCCCTGACCACGCGCCTGGCCCAACGCGACCTCTGGGTCGAACACATTTTCTGGATTCGCAACTACGCCATCGCCAACCAGGCGGGAAACAGCCAACAAGCCAAGGTAGCAAGCGACGAAGTGGTGGCCAATGCCACGGCCATTGCCAACAGCATCGCACCGCTTTATGGCCAACCGGCCGCCGACCAGTTGCTCAAGCTGTTGGCGGGGCACTGGGGCGCGGTAAAAAACTACAGCGATGCCACCGTCGCTAAAAATACCGCTGGCAAGAATGCCGCGGTCGGCGAACTGACCAGCAATGCCAAGGCGATAGCGGCCTTCC
>CAYVPI010000064.1:0-27538 GCA_964453495.1 uncultured Pseudomonas sp.
AGGCCTTCATGACCGAAGTGGGCTTCGAAGCGGCCAACCACGGCGTGCAGATCTATGGCGGCCACGGCTTCATCGCCGAGTGGGGCATGGAGCAGAACGTTCGCGACAGCCGTATCTCCATGCTGTACGAGGGCACCACCGGTATCCAGGCGTTGGACCTGCTCGGCCGTAAAGTGCTGATGACCCAGGGCGAAGCGCTCAAGGGCTTCACCAAGATCGTGCACAAGTTCTGCCAGACGAACGAAGGCAACGAAGCGGTCAAGGAGTTCGTCGAGCCACTGGCTGCGTTGAACAAAGAGTGGGGCGAGCTGACCATGAAGGTTGGTATGGCCGCCATGAAGGATCGCGAAGAAGTCGGTGCTGCGTCCGTGGATTACCTGATGTACTCCGGCTATGCGTGCCTGGCGTACTTCTGGGCGGACATCGCGCGCCTGGCCGCGGAGAAACTGGCTGCCGGCACCAGCGAAGAGGCGTTCTACACTGCCAAGCTGCAGACCGCGCGTTTCTACTTCCAGCGCATCCTGCCGCGTACCCGTACCCACGTTGCAACCATGCTGTCGGGTGCCGGCAACCTGATGGACATGAAAGAAGAGCACTTCGACCTGGCTTACTGAGTCGCGGTTTGAAACGCCAGCCGCCTGCCCTTATGGGGCAGGCGGCTTTTTTTTTTGCGCATGCGTCGACAGAACCTGCGATCGAATTGTGGAGAATTGTTCATAAACGAACGCTAAGCAACCGCAAACTGCGGCCGATAAGATGAAGGCACAATGCCACTCATTGGTTGTCCGGGGCCCTAACCTTGTTGCGCTCACCTGCGGTGCGTTTGAGTCATTTCCTGCCGTCCTTGCTGTTATTGTTTGCAGGGTTGGCGGCTGCCTACGTGAAAGACCTGAATGTCTTTTTCACTTCGCTGTTCAATGTCTTGCCAACCCTGGTGCTGCTGCTCGGCGGCGCCTACTGCGCGGTCTATCGGCGTCAGCGCGAATTGTTTTTGATGGTCACCGTGTACATCGCCTATTTCCTGCTCGATACCCAGACCGATTACTACCGGGACTTTGGCAAGGTGCGCGACGACGCCGCTGTGGTCTTCCATTTGTGTTGCCTGCTGCTGCCGTCAATGTTCTGCCTGTTCGGGGTGTGGCAGGAGCGCACTCATCTGTTCCAGGACATGGTGGCGCGCTTTGCCGTGCTGTTTGCCGTGGGCAGTGTTGCCTTGGGCCTGGAGCAGCGTTTCCCCGAACCTTTGCTCGGCTGGCTTGCAGCCATACGCTGGCCAGTGCTGCACGGGCAATGGATGAGCCTGATCCAACTGGCCTACCCGGTTTTTGCCGCGTCTTTCGTGCTGCTGGTGGTGCAATACCTGCGCAAGCCGCGGCCGTTGCATGCCGCACAAGTGGTGGGGGTGATCGGGATTTTCTGGATGTTGCCCAAGACATTCATCTTGCCGTTCACCCTTAATATCCTGTGCAGCCAGGTCATGTTGATGATTGCCGCGGCGGTCTCCCACGAGGCCTACCAAATGGCCTTTCGCGACGAGTTGACGGGCCTGCCGGGGCGCCGCGCGCTCAATGAGCGCATGCAGCGGCTGGGGCGCAACTATGTATTGGCGATGACCGACGTGGATCACTTCAAGAAATTCAACGATACCCACGGCCATGATGTCGGCGACCAGGTGTTGCGGCTGGTCGCCAGTAAACTGTCGAAAGTCACCGGTGGCGGGCGCGCCTATCGTTATGGGGGGGAAGAGTTTGCCCTGGTGTTCGCCGGCAAGACCCTGGAAGAATGCCTGCCTCATCTTGAGCTTGTCCGTGAAGCCATCGCCACTTACAACATCCAGCTGCGCAACCAGGAAAGCAGGCCCCAGGATGACCAGCACGGGCGCCAGCGGCGGGGCACATCGGTTGCTTCGAGCGTGTCGGTAACCATCAGCATCGGTGCTGCCGAACGCCTGGTTGAACACCGCTCACCCGAGACCGTACTCAAATCGGCAGACCAGGCGCTTTACAGCGCAAAGGGTGCCGGGCGTAACTGCGTGGTGGCCTACGGGCAAAACAGGCGGGGTGCGGTGCGTGCGGTAGCGGCGAATTAGTACAGCAAATAAAGTGACTAAATTTAGATAAATGGTCACTAGGCGACCCTATGTCTCTATAGTGTTCTTGAGTTAAGCTGGGCCTTTGTTAATCGGTCCGGTTCGGACTTTGTCTTGTGAGAGGTTGCCCATGGCTGAATACAAAGCGCCGCTGCGCGATATGCGCTTCGTTCTCAATGAAGTTTTTGAGGTTGCCAACCTCTGGGCGCAGCTGCCCGGCTTGGCCGAAACTGTCGATGCCGATACCGTTGAAGCGATTCTGGAAGAAGCAGGCAAGGTCACCAGCAAGAGCATTGCCCCCCTGAGCCGCGGCGCCGACGAAGAAGGTTGCCATTGGAACGCGGGCGTCGTCAGCACCCCGGCGGGCTTTACCGAAGCCTATCGCACCTACGCCGAAGGTGGCTGGGTTGGCGTGGGCGGCGACCCGGCTTACGGCGGCATGGGGATGCCGAAGGTCGTGTCGGCGCAAGTCGAAGAAATGGTCAACTCTTCCAGCCTGGCGTTCGGCCTCTATCCGATGCTGACCGCGGGCGCTTGCCTGTCGATCAACGCCCACGCCAGTGAAGAACTGAAGGCTGCTTACCTGCCGAACATGTATGCCGGTGTCTGGGCGGGCTCCATGTGCCTGACCGAGCCGCATGCGGGCACCGACCTGGGCATCATCCGCACGCGCGCCGAGCCGCAGGCCGACGGTTCCTACAAGGTCAGCGGGACCAAGATCTTCATCACGGGCGGCGAACATGACCTGACCGAAAACATCATCCACCTGGTACTGGCCAAGCTGCCGGACGCACCGGCCGGGCCAAAAGGTATTTCGTTGTTCCTGGTACCGAAGTTCCTGGTCAATGCCGACGGCAGCCTGGGTGCGCGCAACCCGGCCAATTGCGGTTCGATCGAGCACAAGATGGGTATCCAGGCGTCTGCCACTTGCGTGATGAACTTTGACGAAGCGGTCGGGTACCTCGTGGGTGAACCGAACAAGGGCCTGGCGGCCATGTTCACCATGATGAATTACGAGCGCCTGGGCGTCGGTATTCAAGGCCTGGCTTGCGGTGAGCGCTCCTATCAGAACGCGGTGGAGTATGCTCGCGATCGTTTGCAAAGCCGTGCGCCGAACGGTCCGCAAGCCAAGGACAAGAGCGCCGATCCGATCATCGTGCACCCTGACGTGCGTCGCATGTTGCTGACCATGAAAGCAGCCAATGAAGGTGCTCGTGCGTTTTCTACCTATGTGGCCATGCAGCTCGATACGGCCAAGTACAGCCAGGACCCGGCCGCGCGCAAACGTGCCGAAGAGCTGGTGGCGCTGCTGACTCCGGTGGCCAAGGCCTTCCTGACCGACCTGGGCCTGGAAGCCACCGTGCATGGCCAGCAAGTATTCGGCGGCCATGGTTACATCCGAGAGTGGGGCCAGGAGCAACTGGTGCGCGATGTGCGTATCACCCAGATCTACGAAGGCACCAACGGCATCCAGGCGCTGGACCTGATCGGGCGCAAGGTCGTGGGTACCGGCGGGGCCTACTACAAACTGTTTGCCGACGAAATCCGTCACTTCACAGCCACCGCCGATGCGTCGCTGGGCGAGTTCACCAAGCCGCTGAATGCCGCCCTGGACAACCTGGACGAGCTGACCGCCTGGGTACTGGACCGCGCCAAGGGCAATCCGAATGAAATCGGTGCGGCTTCGGTGGAATACCTGCAGACCTTCGGCTATACCGCCTTTGCCTACATGTGGGCCTTGATGGCCAAGGCTGCCCAGGGCAAGGAAGCGCAGGACGACTTCTACGCCAGCAAAATGGGCACGGCACGCTTCTACTTCGCGCGCCTGCTGCCACGGGTTCAGTCGCTGGCAGCGTCGGTCCGGGCGGGTAGTGAATCGTTGTATCTGCTCACTGCCGATCAATTCTGAGGCTTTCATGTCGTGTAAGCATTTACTTACACGACGTGGAGCTTTTCTGCCTCTATCGTAAGATTGGATCCAGGGCTAATCTACTTCACATGGACGTAGCGCAGGAAGCGCAGAGAAAGAACACGGACACGTAGGATTGCCGCCAGGATGGTGCGCAGATAGGGATGTCAGGGAAACAGTCTGCAAAGCCCCGCTTCGGCGGGGTTTTCTTTTGCCCGCGTTTTTTCAGCCCAGTGCGTCCAGTGTCAAAGCGCTTGGATGACGGGGCTCGATCACGTCCTCCAACAGGTTGCGTAGCAGCTCCACCGATGCCTGTTGCCGTTGCGCATCACGAAACACCAAACCTACTTTCAGCGGTACCCTGGGCTCACTCAAGGGTTTCCACAACAGCTCCTGATTCTCCTGCACCACTTGTGCCCTACCGGGCAGCACGGTTGCCAGTGCTGTGTGCGGCAGGCTGTCGAGAATCCCCGCCATGTTGTTCATTTCTGCTTGCACCTGAGGGCGTCGGCCGAGGTTGGCCAATTGTGTCTGCCAGATCTGCCTCACCTGGAACTCCTCGCCCAATAACAACATCGGCAACTCGGCCGCCTGGCTCATCGACACTTTCTTGAACTCGCGCAGCGGATGTTGTGCCGGGATCACCAGTTGCAATTCATCTTCATACAACAGCAGCCCATGCAAGCCGGGTTGGCGCGGCGGCAGGTAGCTGATACCGATATCCAGCGAACCATTGAGCAAGCGGCGTTCGATCTCAAGCCCCGACAGTTCGTAGATCTGCACCACCAGGTGTGGCTGGGCCTTGCGCACACGGTCGAGCAACTGTGGGACAAGGCTGGGGTGCACGGTTTGGAGCACGCCGATGGCCAGCGTACGCAACGCTTGGCCCTTGAAGTTGCGCAAGGCTTCGCGGGCCTGCTGCAAGCCATCGAGCAGGGGCACGGCATGGTTGTACAAGGTGTGCGCGGCCAACGTCGGCAGCAGGCGCTTGTTGCCGCGCTCGAACAGGCTGACATCGAGGCTGTGCTCGAGTTGGCGGATCTGTTGCGAGAGCGCCGGTTGCGACAATGCCAGGCGCTCGGCGGCACGACCCACATGGCCCTCTTCGTACACCGCGACGAAATAACGCAGTTGCCGGAAATCCATAAGTGTTACTTATCGAAAAAGCTGGAAAATCGAAATGGCTGCTTGCCCGTTGAAGCCCTAGTCTATCCCGTATTCACAAGGCTTACAGGGCCCCAAAGCGCGATGAGTACCCGTTGTGTTGGTGTTGGTTGCATAGGCAGGGCAAAAATCGATGTTCGGGAAGCCGGGCTTGCGGCAGGGAGCAGGGCATGAACCTGTTCAGCCTGCGCCGCAAGGTTGTCGAGCTCAAGGAGCATATACCTGTGCAACTGCTGCCCGTTGAGGACGACGAGCAGGCGCGTGAACGCCTGATGCCCAGTGTCGAGCGGCCACCCCAGGTATTCGTCCGCGGTCAGGGCTCATGGCTGTGGGATAACGACGGGCGCGCCTACCTGGATTTCACCCAGGGCGGTGCGGTCAACAGCCTGGGCCATAGCCCCAGCGTGCTGGTCAAGGCATTGGCCGACCAGGCCCAGGCCTTGATCAACTCCGGCGCCGGCTTCCACAACCGCGGCATGCTCAAGCTGGCCGACTTGCTGTGCCAGCGCACCGGCAGCGATCAGGTCTATATGCTCAATAGTGGAACCGAGGCGTGCGAAGGCGCAATCAAGCTGGCGCGCAAGTGGGGCCAGCGCCATCGCAATGGCGCCTACCGCATTATCACCGCCAGCCAGAGCTGCCATGGCCATAGCCTGGGTGCCATGTCGGCCTCGGGCAGAGCTGGTTGTGAAGCCCTGTTCGAACCCAAGCTACCCGGCTTTTGCAAAGTCCCGTTCAATGATCTGCCTGCCCTGCATGCCGCCGTGGATGCGCAAACCGTGGCCATCATGCTCGAACCGATCCAGGGCGATGCCGGGGTCATTCCGGCGAGCCAGGATTACCTCAAAGGTGTCGAGCGCTTGTGTCGCGAACTGGGCATCCTGTTGATCCTGGACGAAGTGCAAACCGGCGTGGGCCGCTGCGGCGCCCTGCTGGCCGAAGAGACCTACGGCGTACGCGCCGACATCGTCACCCTTGGCAAAGGCTTGGGCGGTGGGGTACCGCTGGCGGCGCTGCTGGCGCGTGGTTCGGCCTGTTGCGTGGAGCCTGGCGAACTGGATGGCAGCCACCACGGCAATGCATTGATGAGCAGTGCGGGGCTGGCAATTTTGCAGACCGTGCTTGAGCCCGGCTTTTTCGAGCGCGTGCTCGATTGCGGCCGACACCTGCGCGATGGCTTGAGTCATCTGGCGGCATGCTATGGCCAGGGCGAAGTCCGCGGCCAGGGTTTGCTCTGGGGCCTGAGCCTGGCCGATGACTCGGCGACAGCTGTGGTCAAGGCAGCGCTGCAGGAAGGGCTGTTGCTCAACGCCACTCAACCTGACTGCCTGCGCCTCTCGCCGGCCCTGACCGTGAGCAAGGGCAACATCGACGAAATGCTGCTACGCCTGGCCAGGGCTTTTGCCCGCGTACGTACGGCGCAGTTGGCACGCTGAATTTACAGGATTTTCCGAACCG
Source organism: uncultured Pseudomonas sp. (assembly GCA_964453495.1). Taxonomy (GTDB): domain Bacteria; phylum Pseudomonadota; class Gammaproteobacteria; order Pseudomonadales; family Pseudomonadaceae; genus Aquipseudomonas. The sequence goes on from CAYVPI010000064.1 coordinate 6,621, forward strand.
TCTCGCGTAACTGCGCATCGCCCCAGCCTGATCATTTCGGCCTGGGGCGTTTTTTTGGTTTAGAGAAAAAACGGTTGCGCGAAGATTTACGCTGATTTAAACCCCGGTTTGCCGTTGGCGGCTCGCCACGCTTTGATCTCTTGCACTACTGCTTCTGGACCATCTTTACCTTCTTCTGGATAGAACAATAAGTCAGATCCGTCAGGGTGCTCGGTCAATCTTTCGAACTCAAAAACAGCAGCAATGTGCTCTTTTTCGGTTGCATACTCATCGTGATAGACCTTTTTGACGAAGGTCAGGAATTCTAATTCTGACATTTCGCTTAATGAATTGCTCATTGTTCAATTCCTTTATGTGTATTTATATGGCGTTTTGGTGTCATTAATCGAATGTTGTCGATGTCGTAAACGCCTCCACCTTGAGAAAGGTGCTTATGATGATGAAGTTCAATTTTTATTCTTCTACCTGCCCGTTCACTTTTTCGAACGGGGGCTGCTCTTCCCTTTCTTAGGATGTCTAAAGTACCTTCAATAAATTGTGTGGAAAGATCCGGATTGTTGGCCACTGCCTTCCAAAATGCCTCTCGGAATTTTCTGAAACTTTTGAATTCCATGCCTCGTAGTTGATTCGCGATCTGCAGTGGTATGGGAGCACCACCAACCTGAGAAGCAGACGCTATCCAATCACCAGAGACGGCTGGACCAATACCCGTTGCAACACCAGGATCTCCCCTCCGATCCCTGAACATAACATAGAGCGGAGGGAGGTCCGACGCTGGAAATATAACGACATAGTCGTCAAATCCAGATTCAGCGATGTCCGGGAATGTATCTATTCTCCCCTCAAGGGCCGTCACCGTTGCACCGGTATAACTCGACGGTGCCGGTTGCTCAGCAGGCAGAGCCGTCGAATTGCTTCCGGGCTCGACGATGGGTGTCCATGTCACGGTTCGAGGCGGCGTATCGGGGGTCGAGAATGCGTATATGCGTTGCTGCACGTCATAAGTTGCAGCAACTACCCTGACCTTGGCGGGAATGGTCGTGGCGTTGGTGGGTGCAACGAACAGCTCGGTTTGCTCATCAGCCGTCGAGCTGGAGCCGATCCGCACCTGCAAATCGATCGACCCGCCGGCCGCGGCAATCGCCGCCAAATCCTGCTTCTGGTTAGGCGCAAGGTCTGAGAGTGGAATGCTGAAAGCAAAGCGTGGAGGCAGCTCACCATTGCCCAGGCTGGGTGAATACAGCAGAGCTGAAGCGCCCAGAAAGACGCCGGAGGCAATACCTTCAACCGCACCAGCGGCGGCGGTGACTACAGCGCGAATAGCTGTTTGCAGCCCGGCTCTCGCTGTCTCGGAAACAGCAACAGTGCCAATCGAGGTGATGAACAGCGGTTGTGCTGCTGCAATAGAACCCTGGGCGCGGTAGGTGTTAGCAACCCTGATGGCTTCCGTAGTTATACGAGCCTGTTCTTCAGCAATTCGTTGAGCTTCTTTTTCTGCTGCAACGCGAGCTTGCTCTTGCGCAATGCGGTTGGCTTCAGCCTGTGCAGAGGCTCGTGCGAGTTCATCGGCTACTCGCCTGGCTTCAGCTTCGCGTTGTGCTTGCTGGGCAACTGCAGTTGCATGCTGGGCGGTTAGTGAAGCCGCACGCTCGTTGAGCAAGCGCACGGATTCTTTTGTCAGTTTGGCTGTGTAAGCGGCGGAGTAGGCGTTGGCCCAAGCGGGGTAGAGCCCATAAATATCCGGATGCGGCATCGCATCGATGTCCCTGTTCACCAGGGTATTAATGAAGTCTTGCCGGTTCTTTGTCAGCGGGTCACTTGAAAAAAAGGCATTGGCTTGGGCGTGAAGTTGAGGGAGCGCCAAATTCTTTTGATGGATTAGTTGCCTGACAGCAGTCAGTTCTCTGTAAATACTCGCTGCTGGTTAGGCGTCATGAATTGGGCCGGCGGCTGCAACGGTAGCATTTATTTCTGACTGGATAACAGAGGTTAGCGCCTGAAGCTGATGCGTGTAATTTGAGGCAAAAACAGATTTGTTATTTTCTGTTGTGTCGATCAACCAATTAATCGCGGTATCTAATTGTTGCTCGGCGTGGATTTGAAATCGGAGCCACATCTGGTTTCGCGAACCCGGTACACCACGACCTACGCTGGGTGAATACTTGGATTCCTTGTAAGGGTTTACCTCTATTGGAGGTAAATGAACTGTTGGGGGTTTTTGCTGTGACATACAGTTTCTCCTTTGACTGTATGTCGCAGACTAAAAAGTCAGGCAGCCCCTCCAGCTGTATATATTTATTATTTTGATCATAGGCACACGAAGGCAGAATTTTGTCAGCCTTTCAATACCCGTTGATAAAACAACCATTCATGCTCCAGCGCATGAGCCAGATTCGCAGCCTTGCGAAAACCATGGCGCTCTTCCGGGTAGAAATACCCCTCTGCCGCAATACCATTGGCCTGCAGCGCCGCCAGCATCGAGCGGGTCTGTTCGGGTACGACCACGGCATCCAGTTCGCCCTGAAAGAAAATCACCGGCACCTGAATATTGGCCGCATGCAGGAGCGGCGTGCGGGCGCGGTAGCGTTCGGCATCGCGCTCGGGGTCGCCGATCAGCCAGTCCAGGTAATCGCCTTCGAACTTGTGGGTCGTGCGGGCCAAGGCCAGTGGGTCACTGACCCCATAGAGGCTGGCGCCGGCCCCGAATACCCGGGCAAAGGCCAGTGCACAAAGGGTGGTGTAGCCGCCGGCGCTGCCGCCTCGGATAAAGGCCTGCTCAGAGTCGATCAAGCCGCGTTCGGCCAGGTGTGCCACGACCGCACAGGCGTCTTCGACGTCGACAACGCCCCAGCGCAGGTGCAGTGCTTGCCGGTAGGCTCGGCCATAGCCACTGCTGCCGCGGTAGTTGATGTCGGCGACGGCGAAGCCGCGTTGGGTCCAGAACTGGATGCGTGGGTCCAGCACCGGGTAGCAGGCCGAGGTCGGCCCGCCATGGACAAATACCAGCAAGGGCGATTTGCCCTGGCTGTTCATGGCGGGGTAGAAAAAACCATGGGCGTGGCCGTCGCCACTGGGGTAATGCAAGGGTTGCGGGCGGCTGACCTGCGCGGCGGGTAGGGGCAGCTTGCCGCCTGCGAGTACCTGTACACCATGGTTCTTGCGGTGGATGGCGATGATCGCTGCCGGGCTGGTGGCCGAGGCGGCGATGGCGTAGAGGTAGTCGTTATCCAGGTCCAGGCAGCGGAAGCGGCTGTAGTCACCACTGAAATCCTCCACGGTGCCGTCGCCGTGCTTGAGCGTCAGGCGGCTGAAACCATCCTCGAACCAGGCGGCAAGATAAGCGCTGCCTTGTAAGGGCAGCCAGGTGCAGGCGCCCAGTTGCCAAGGCGCTGCGGCGTGGTCTGCATTGGCCGCCGGCAAGGCAGCCCAGCCCTCTGGCAATTCTGCCCAGGGTTGCCAGAAATTGTTGCGGTCGGACAGGCAATACAGCACTCCTTGTTCATCGAAGCGTGGTTGCTGCAGGGACTCTTCCCCCGGCCCTTGGCCTGCAACACAGCGTGGCGTGCTCCATTGGTCCTCACCCATACGCTGGACGCAAAGCAGCCGTGTGGCGGTCCAGGGCTGGTGGGGGCGGCTCCACTCGACCCAGGCCAAGCGCTTGCCATCGACGCTCAGGGTCGGTGCGGCGTAGAAATCGGCGCCTTCGGCGAGCACCTGGCGCTGGCCGTCGCGCAAGTGCAGCGAAACCAGGCGGTGTTCGACCTGCTGCGGGCCGTGGGTTTCTTCCACGGCCAGTACCAGGTCGCCAGCATGGCGCAGGTCACCATAACGCCGCGTGCCTTGGGTCAAAGCCCGGGGTGTGCTGCCATCGAGCGCCTGGGTATACACCTGCTGGTCGGCCTCGTTGACGAATACCAGCCCGGTGTCGCTCAGGCAGAATGACCCGCCGCCGTATTCATAGACGCGGCTGCGGGCGCTGAAACCGTCCGGGGTGAGGCAGCGGGTGATGCCGTCGCACCACTGCCACAGGCGGCAGGCGCCGTCCTCGGGGCGAAACTCGTTCCAGAACACTCCGCCGTGGCCGGCACGCAACTCGGCAAAGTCGGTCCCGGCGGCAACGGCTTGGGCGGCGGTGAAGCGTTCAGCTTTTGGCGATGAGGCGTGAGTTCCGTTCATTTCGAAAGGCCAATTGTTCAATGGTTTGGGTGGCGTGCTCGGCTTGTTCGCGGGCCTTGAGGATGACGCCGTGTTCTGGCGACTTGCTGCAGACCGGATCGGCGTTGCTGGCATCCCCTGTGAGCATGAAGGCCTGGCAGCGACAGCCGCCGAAGTCCTTTTCTTTCTCGTCGCAGGAACGGCAAGGCTCCGGCATCCAGTCATAACCACGGTAGCGGTTGAAACCGAAAGCGTCGTACCAGATATGCTGCATGCTGTGCTCGCGCACATTGGGAAATTGAATCGGCAGCTGTCGGGCTCCGTGGCAGGGCAGGGCGGTGCCGTCAGGGGTCACGGTCAGGAAGAGGCTTCCCCAACCGTTCATGCAGGCTTTGGGTCGTTCTTCGTAGTAATCCGGAGTGACGAAAATCAGTTTGCACGGGTTGCCTTCGGCGTGCAGCCGGGCGCGATATTGATGGGTGATGTGTTCGGCGCGTACCAGTTGCTCGCGGGTTGGTAGCAGGCCAATCCGGTTCAATTGCGCCCAGCCATAGTACTGGCAGGTGGCAAGCTCAACGAAGTCCGCCTCCAGGGCGATGCACAGCTCGATGATGCGGTCGATCTGGTCGATGTTGTGCCGATGGGTGACGAAGTTCAGCACCATGGGATAGCCATGCGCTTTCACCGCCCGAGCCATTTCCAGCTTCTGCGTGAAGGCTTTTTTCGACCCCGCCAGCAGGTTGTTGACCTGCTCGTCACTGGCCTGAAAGCTGATCTGGATATGGTCCAGGCCGGCTTGCTTGAAGTCGCGCAGCTTGTGTTCGCTCAGGCCGATGCCGGAGGTGATCAGGTTGGTGTAGAAACCCAACTGGCGCGCTTCCTCGATCAACACGACAAGGTCCTGGCGCACCAAGGGTTCGCCGCCGGAAAAGCCCAATTGTACGGCGCCCATTTCACGGGCTTCACGAAACACTTTGAGCCATTGCTCAGTGCTTAACTCCTGGCCTTGCTGGGCAAAATCCAGCGGATTGGAGCAATACGGGCACTGCAGCGGGCAGCGGTAGGTCAGCTCGGCGAGCAGCCACAGGGGGAGGCCAACTTCGGGCTTGGGCGACAGCTGCAGCGGGGTATCAGGCAAGTTCGATCCAGTGCTGCGCACGGGCGACCTCCATGAACTGCTCGATGTCGTCATCGAGCTCGGGTACGCCGGGGTATTGCCGGTCCAGTTCGGCAATGATCGCCGCGACGTTGCGTGACCCATCGATCAGGCCACCGATCGCGCCGGCACTCTCATTGAGCTTGATCATGCCTTCGGGGTAGAGCAGCACGTGGCTTTTTTGCGCGGGCTCGTACTGGAAACGATAGCCTGGCCGCCATCGCGGGATCAGTTGTCGGTCGAAGCTCATAGGGCAATCCCCTTATGCCAGACCCGCTGATCGGTGACGCTGTGATAGGGCGGGCGCTTGAGTTCGTAGGCCATGCTCATGGCGTCGAGCATGCTCCAAAGTATGTCCAGTTTGAACTGCAAAATTTCCAGCATGCGCTGCTGGCCCTCTGCGCTGGTGTAGTGCTGCAGGGTAATCGCCAGGCCATGCTCGACATCCCGCCGGGCCTGGCCCAGGCGCGTGCGGAAGTATGCGTAGCCGGCGGGGTCGATCCACGGGTAATGCTGCGGCCAGCTGTCCAGGCGCGATTGATGGATCTGCGGGGCGAACAGCTCGGTCAGGGAGCTGCTGGCGGCGTCCTGCCAGCAGGCGCGGCGGGCGAAGTTGACGTAGGCATCCACGGCGAAACGCACGCCGGGCAGCACCAGCTCCTGGGAACGCAGTTGATCTGGGGGCAGCCCGACGGCCTGGCCCAGACGCAGCCAGGCGTCGATGCCTCCCTCTTCGCCGCAGATACCGTCGTGGTCGAGCAGGCGCTGGACCCACTGGCGTCGGATTTCCCGGTCCGGGCAGTTGGCCAGGATTGCAGCATCCTTGAGCGGAATGTTGACCTGGTAGTAATAGCGGTTGGCGACCCAGCCCTGGATCTGCTCGCGAGTGGCCCGGCCTTCGTACATGGCCACGTGATAAGGGTGGTGAATGTGGTAGTACGCGCCCTTGGCGCGCAGGGCCTTTTCGAACTCGCTGGGGGGCAGTGCCTTGGCGTCGCTCATGTCAGCTCCTACAACTCGATACTCATGCCGTCGAAGGCCACTTCGATACCGCGACGATCCAGTTCAGTGCGTTCTGCTGAATCTTCATCGAGGATCGGGTTGGTGTTATTGATATGGATAAGTACCTTGCGTGGTTTGCTCAAACCTTCGAGCACTTCCAGCATGCCGCCCGGGCCGTTTTGGGCCAGGTGGCCCATTTCGCGGCCGGTGCGGGTGCCGACGCCGCGACGCTGCAGTTCGTCGTCGTCCCATAGGGTGCCGTCGACCAGCAGGCAGTCGGCCAGGGCCATTTTGTGCAGCAGGGCAGCGTCGACCTGGCCCAGGCCCGGTGCATAGAACAGTTTGCCGCCGGTTTGCAGGTCTTCGACCACTAACCCCAGGTTATCGCCGGGGTGCGGGTCGAAACGGTGCGGTGAATAGGGTGGTGCGGCACTGCGCAAAGGGAACGGACTGAAGCGCAGGTTTGGGCAGGCGGTAATCACGAAGCTGCTTTCAAGCTCGATGCGTTGCCAGTTCAGCCCGCCATCCCAATGGCTGAGCATCTTGAACAAGGGGAAGCCGGAACTCAGGTCCTGGTGCACCGTGTCCGTACACCAGACGTCGTGCGGGCAACCTTCGCGCAGGCTGAGCAAGCCGGTGGTGTGATCGATCTGGCTGTCGAGCAGGATGATTGCGGCGATGCCCGTATCGCGCAGGGCGCGTGCCGGTTGTAGCGGGGCGAAGCCTTGCAACTGCGCGCGGATGTCCGGGGAAGCGTTGCACAGCACCCAGTGCACACCATCGTCGGACAGGGCAATGGACGATTGGGTCCGTGCTTTGGCATTCAGGCTGCCATCGCGAATGCCCTTGCAGTTGGCGCAGTTGCAGTTCCACTGCGGAAAGCCTCCGCCGGCGGCGGACCCTAGAATCTGGATGTGCATGGCGACTCCAACATTCAGCGCCTGAAAACAAAACGCCCCGGCTGACCGAGGCGCTGTATAAAGCAAATGAATCAGCGGTTTGCGAAGTACATCGTCACTTCAAAGCCGATACGCAGGTCAGTGTAGGCAGGTTTGGTCCACATGGGCGGGTCTCCTTCGGGGGATTGTCCTGGGTGGTCACTACAACATTAGTCCACGGGGGCAAATGGTCGTTCCAATCAATCGCTGCTCGCCAGGGCCAGCCACCCATGCTGTGCCTGGGCCAGTTGGCTCGCGGCCATTTGCAAGGCCGTGGCGTCTACCCTGAGGATAGACCGTTGCAGCAACTGCAGGTCGGCCGATGAATGGCCGGCCAACAGCGACTGCCAGGCCCATTCGGCAATGTCGGCATTGGCCTTCGAGGGTTCATCGAACTGGGCCGCCAGGGCCTGGCGCTCAGTTGCGAGGGTTTTGGGGGGCAGATCGGCCAGGTATCGCGGCAATGCATCGAGGAAGGTGCTGATGTATTGCAGTATCTCCTGGCAGGTCGCCCTTGGCGACTGCACGCCGAACAGCAAACCCGTGATGCCGTGCAATTGGCGCAAGGCACTGAAGACCGCATAACCCAGCTGCAACTCGCCCCGCAGCCGCCGATAGAACGGCCCGTGGCACAAATGCGCCAGCAACCGCCACGTCGCCTGTGCGGCCAGGCTGTGATCAGGGGCCGGACAGAACAGCAACAGGGCCTGTTCCTTGGCGTCGAGCTCAAGGCAGTGCCAGCTGCGATGGGCCGGGAGCGTGTGGGGTTCAAAGGTGCCCGGCTGGCCGGGCACAGCTTGCAGTACCGCCCGTAGGCGGGTCTGGTTCTCTGCGCAAAAACCGCTGGCCAGGCCTTGCCAGCGGGCGCCGGCCCACAGGTGCTGCAGATCTTCCATAACGGTGGCAGGGTTGGGCTGTTCCGCCCGTGGTGGGCCCGCGTCGAGACAATACTGCGGTAATTGCTTGAGCAGTTGTCGGATCGGTAGCAGGGGCTGCGCAGCCTTGGGGTGGGTACAGGCTCGCCAATGTTCTGGCTGCGGTGCGGTCAATACGATGAGGGCCTGTTCGGCCACTGCTGCAACAGCCTCGTGGGCACCGAAACACCGGAGTTGCCAGGCGTTTGAGCAGGTGCTGAAACCCAATTCGACACCCCCTTGGCGTGCGCTTTCACACAGGCCTTGCAACGCTTGGTCGAGCATGTGCCCGAGGCTATCTCGAAGTGGCGAATCGATTTGCCAGCGCAAGTACAGCGCGTTGATGCCATACACGTGTGCAAGGGCCGGGCTGAGCGTCAGGGCAACAGGCATGGGCGCCGTTACCGGGGCGATAGGTGCAGGGCGCAGAAATGGATTGGGGGCTGGCAATCGCCATCCAGCATCAACGGGTGTTGCGTTGGGGCGCGGGGTCAGGAGGTTGTCCAGCAATGTGCGCAAGGCAGCGCTCGGCAGGGTGCCTGCCTGGATGAAATGTTCGCTGTCATGCCGAGCGAGTTCCAGGGCACCGGCAATGCGTTTCTGTCGTTGTTGTAGCAGGGCATATTCAGCCAACAGTGCCTGCCAGTCGGCGTTGCGAAAAAACCTCAGCCAATCAAAGAACAACTCGCCGATTTGCTCAAAGGCTTCGACACCCCTCATGCTCAGGGTGAACTCCGCGTGCAGCAAGGCTTGTCCGGCGAACTGATAGAGCGGGCGAAAGCTGAATGTCTCCAGCCAGTCGCGCCGGCGTAGCGCTGCCACCAAGCCACCCGGTCGCGCGTCACCCAGCCACGTGCCGAGAACCTCGATCGCTTCGCCTGCCTGCGCCGGCAATGCATCACAGGGCAGCAGCCAAGACAGTTTGCGGCCCTGCCGCAAGCAGTAAGGCGACGCTGTGCCCAACGGTACCGGTGGGGTCTGAACAGCTGGTGAACCCTTGGTCAGCAGCAGGCCGCAGTCCTGGACCAGCGCGTTCAGTTCGGCAAGCGATTGCGGCCCGACGAGGCTTAGCGTCATCTGCCCGGCGTGGTAAAAGCGCGTATGGAAGTTGTGCAACGCCCGTTGAAAGGCGGGGCTGAGGATCGGCAAGGTGTAGCGGTTACCGGCATGAAAACCGCGCAAAGGATGTGCGGGTGATAGCTTCTTGGACAACGCAAATTGTTGCTGAGCTGTCTCGTCGCGGGTCCAGGCGAGGAACTCGGCATGCAGGACTTCGCGCTCGCGGCGCTGATCGCCCAGGGCCAGGCGTGGGTTGGCCAGCATGTCACACAAGCGTTGCAGGCCACCGGCAGAGGCGCCGACAGGCACTTCGAAAAAGTAATCGGTGGTGCGTTCGCCGGTGGTGGCGTTGAGCTGCCCGCCATGGTGCTGAACGAATGGCATCAAGCCGTCTTCGGCCGCAAAACGCTCGCTGCCGAGAAACAGCATATGTTCAAGTATGTGTGCCAGGCCGGGCCATGCCGAGGGGGCGTCATGGCTGCCTGCAGCTACGCGCAAGGAGACCGCACAGCGTTTGAGGTGCGCAGCACTGCGCAGGCTGACACGCAGCCCGTTGCTCAGGGTGCAGTAGTGAACCGACGACGCAGGCATGACGGCTTCAAGCCCTTTTCAGGGGGACACGCCGTCATGCTAGCGGATATCGTCGGTTCAGGCTTTGCTCAAGTCGCCGTACAGCTCGGGGCGGCGGTTCTGCAGGTAAAAGTGGTCGGCATGTACGTTATCCATCAGTGCTCGATCCAGGGTGGCGGTGATGGTTTCTTCGTCGTGCTCGGCAAGGCCCAATACGTGGCCATCGGGCCCGACAATGCTGCTCTGCCCGCAATAGTGCATGTCATCTTCGTTGCCACAATAGTTGGCATACACCACATAACACTGGTTTTCATAAGCGCGGGCCCGCACGGTCACCTGGGCTATGAAGTCATAGGGCGCCATGTTGGCCGTCGGCACCAGGATGAGCTCAGCACCGGCCAAGGCCAGGCGTCGAGCGTTTTCCGGGAACTCCAGGTCGTAGCAGATCAGCATGCCCAGTTGCCAGCCATTCAGTTCGACCACCGGGCAATCACCCGGCCCTGGCGCGAACATGTCGTGGTCAAGATGGCCAAACAGATGCGTCTTGCGGTAATTGCACAAGCTACGGCCTTGGGCGTTGATCAACTGCACAGCGTTGTAGATCTGCCCGTCCTCGCTCAGCTCGGGATAGCCATAGGCGATGGCTATCTTGGAGCTTTGCGCGATATTGACCACTTCCATGGCTGACGGTCCGTCGACCGGCTCAGCCAGCCCGGCGACTGCTTCCTTACCAATGTTGTAACCGGTCAGGAACATCTCTGGGCAAACCAGCAACTCGACGCCATCGGCTGCTGCGTCACGCGCCTGCCAGCGCAGGCGTTCGAGGTTACCCCGCACATCCTGTTGCTGGGAGGCACATTGAAACAAGGCGATGCGCATTGCGATTCTCCTGTCAGTCCGCCAGGGCAATGGGGCCGATTTCGTCGAACACATCGCCGGGGCCAGGGTTTTCGGCATGGGAGTGGCCGCCGAAGTGATTCATGATACCCCACACCGCATTGAGCGACGTTTGTACAGCGCCTTCGACCCAGGCCGGCGTCCATGACACGTCGTCGCCGGCGATGAAGATGCCGCGCTGCTCGGCCGGCATATCTTTCTGCATGAAGTGCGCGTACATGCGTTGGTTGTAGCGGTAGTGGCCCGGCAATGCCCCCTTGAAGGCGCCGAGGAAATGCGGGTCGGCTTCCCAGGACACGGTGATCGGGTCGCCGATGATGCGGCTGGCGATGTCCACTTTCGGGTAGATCTTTTTCAGGGCATCGAGGGCCAGCTTGACGCGCTTTTCCACCGGGTGCGGCAGCATCTTCAGCGCATCGCTCATCCACGAGTACGACAGGCAGATCACGCCCGGCTTGTCGTCGCCGTTGTCGAACAGGTAGGTGCCACGGGTCAGGCGGTCGGTCAGGGTCATGCTCATCAGGTCGCGGCCGGTTTCCGGGTCCTTGTCCTTCCAGAACGGGCGGTCGACCATGACGAAGGTCTTGGAGGATTGCATGTAGCGGGTGCGGTCCAGGGCCATCCACATTTTTTGTGAGAACAGCGACTCTTCGCACTCGATCTGGGTGGTCAGCAACCAGCTCTGGCAGGTGGTCAGTACGGCGGCGTAGTGGCGGGTGTCGCCCCAGTTGTCGGTGACTGCGAATTGGCCATCGTCGGCGCGGGCAATGCGCTTGACGCCGGCACGTGGCGCGCCATTGTGCAAGGATGCCAGGCTGGTACCTTCGGGCCAGTGGGCGCAACGCTCCGGCACATGGCGCCAGATACCCAGTGGCACCTGCTCGACACCGCCGACCACCAGGTGCTGGTGATCATCGCAGTTGGTCATCACCACGCGGAAGATTTCCAGCATCGAGTTGGGGAAGTCCGAATCCCAGCCGCCGGTGCCGAAACCGACCTGGCCGAACACTTCGCGGTGGTGGAAAGACAGCTTGGCGAAGGCCTTGGAGGTGGCCACGAAATCGTAGAAAGTGCGGTCATCCCACAGCGGCACCAGGGTGTTCCACAGGTCCTTGAGGCGTGGCACATCGCGGTCGCGAATCGCCTGCTGGATATCCTTGAACTGGGCACCATCTTCCAGGGCATCGGCCCAGGCGTCGGCCACTTCCTGGAACAGCTTGGGCAGGTCGGCCAGCTTCTGTGCGTAATGGGTCTGGCCTTCCAGGTCGATGACAGTGCTGCCGGAGGCGGGGGTCAACGGGTTAGGAAACGGCTTGGTTTGCAGGCCCAGCTTGTCCACGTAGTGGTAGAAGGCTGTGGACGACACCGGAAAGCGCATTCCGCCCAGTTCAGCAACGATACCCTCGGCACCGTTGAAGGCTTGTGAACGCAGGCGCCCGCCCATCTTCGAGGCTTCGTACACCACGGGCTTGAGGCCCAGCTTCATCAGCTCGTAGGCCGCCACCAGGCCAGCGATACCAGCCCCGACGATTGCCACTTCGGCACCGTGATTGTGCGCAGGTATCGAACCCAGGCCAGCCGGGTGTTCGATCCAGTCGTCAAAGGCGAAAGGAAAGTCCGGGCCGAAAATGGTGATGGGTTTCTTACCGTCTGCGGGGTGGCGATTGTTCTTGTTCATGGCTGACCTTGCTGGGCTGGCGCGTGGTGCGCTTAAGCTGAGTATAGGAAACGTGTGGTGGCCATTTTAGGGAGGAGGGTGCACGTAAATAAGACGCATAGTGTCGTCATTTAGATGTTTTTTTGTGCGATGTGACGATGTTTTTTATCAGAGTGTTGTGCTGGGGCTGCTGGCCTCATCGCGGGCGAGCCCGCTCCTACAAGGGTTTGCATTGATTTGTAGGCGCGGGCTTGCCCGCGATTGAGCGCGAAGCGGTCACCTGCTGAGGTTGCACCCATCCAAGCATGCCGTTACCCTTCCAATGTCGCTGCCAATTCAGCGACCGGTTTTGACAGACCGAATCAAATCAAGGCGCACAAGCGTCCGTATCCGATCAGCAGGCGCTTTTTTTGTGTCTGCCGTTTCGTTTTATGGCAGCTGTGCGTGGGGCACACTCGTGTGCGCCGGGTTCCTTGATTCCCGGTCTGTCAACCCGCGTACAGTTTCCACCCAACCTGTTTGACAGCGGGTCGTGGCAGCTCCACTAATCAAGGAGCTTCACCATGTTGAAAATCACCCCCGATCCACCCCGCGCCGCCATCACCCACACCAAGCAAAAGGCCTTTGGCCCACTGGACCACAACAACCGTCACCTCTTCACCGTCCGTGAAGGCATCGCCATCGAAGATGCACTGGTCAATGTGGTGATGTTGCTCGACTGCGCCGAAGCCACCGGTTGGGATGCAGCCGAACACCTGGACCTCAATGACAAGGCCTTGGCGTTTGCCATGATCAGAAGCGTGGAGTCGGCGCGGGCGTTGGTTATGGCTTTGCTCGAGAGCGTGGAGACCTAGCGGAGGACCCGTGTTCCCGCCTTGAACGCGGGAACACGTTGATTAAGTCAGGGCGGCCAGGTGGCCAACGGTTTCAGGAAATTTTTGCACCAGCCGTATCAAGGTCATGGCTTGAGCATTAGGTTTGGCCCGGCCTTGTTCCCAATTCTCGAGCGTACGGGCATTGGTACGCAGGTACATGGCGAACACGGGCCGAGACATGTGCAACTGCTGACGGATGTCGACCAGCTCTGCGGCTGTCACTTCGGATAGTGGATCGAGCTGCACTTTATGTGTGCGTAAAGTGATTTTACCTTCACGCTCGTCAGCCAACGCCTCGAAGCCTTCAACCAACTCAGAAAATATGTCTCGTTTCATTGTGTATCCTCGCTGCGGCTTCCCTCTCGAGCAGGCGACGCAGTGCTTTCCTCTGATCTGAGCTCAGGTCGCTCTGTTCGTCCTTGCCGTACAAGGTGAATAGCCAGAACTGAGTGCCGCCCTGCCACCAGTAGTAAATAATCCGGATCCCTCCGCGCTTGCCCTTGTGACGACTCCCGTCGCCAAAGCGTACTTTGCGTAGTCCTCCAGCCCCTTGGATAACGCCACCTGCTTCAGGTTTTTTCATCAACACCGATTGGAGAGAGCGAAAGGCTTCGTCATCCAGGTAGTCGGTACGGTATCGCTGAAACGGTGGTAATTCGACAAAGACCGCTTCCATGATTTGTACGTTACCTGCGTATAGTTTGCGGCGGTAAACTTCGACCGTCAAGGTTGGTTTCCAGTGCCGAGCTTATACGCAGGTAAGGCCACGCTTGGTGGCGCTTTGGTTTCGAGGGATGTCGAGCGACGCGGCGCTCGGGAAAGAGAAAAAAGCTAGGGGCTACACCGGCTGACCGCGATCTATCTTGCTGCTGAGAATGATCGAAGTGGTGGTCTTCTCCACCCCATCGACACTGCCGATCTGGTCCAGCAGTTGGTCCAGTTGTTCCGGCGAGTCGGTGCGCAGCCATGCCACGTAGTCGAACTCGCCACTCACCGCGCACAGTTGTTGCACCTGGGCCATGGCGCTCAAGCGGCGCAGCACTTCCTTGCCGGAACGCGGCTGCACGGTGATACCCACATAAGCCTGCAAGCCACCATCGACCACCCGCTGACCCAAGCGCACGCCATAGCCGGTAATGACCTTGGCCTTTTCCAGCCGCGCCAGCCGCGAGGTGACGGTGGTGCGGGCAATGCCCAGATGCCGGGCGAGCATGGCGACGCTTTCGCGGGCATTGATTTGCAGGGCGGCAATAAGCTGGCGATCGATTTCGTCGAGGGCGGTGAGGCGGGTGTCGGGCATTGAAGATTACTCGTGAAAGGGATGTGACTGCGCAGGCGCGGGCCAATTGATCTGATAGCGGGTACTTCTACCGCCCCCCGGCAAACGCAGTAGGCAGCCTTTGTCCAGCAGGTCGGCCAAGTGGCGGGTGGCAGTAGCCTTACTTACCTTGGCCACGGCTTGGTATTGCGCCGCGCTGATGCCATCGGCAAAACCACTCTCACCGCCATCGAGCAGGCGATTGAGGACTTTCAATTGTTCTGCCGACAATTCCTGTTCGCGGTGCGTCTGCCAGAATCGCGCCTTACTCAGTACCCGGTCGATGCGCGCTAGCGCCATTTTCAGGCTGGCCAACAAGGTTTGCAGGAACCATTGCAGCCATGCTGTGATATCCAGTTGCGCTTTTTGGCTGAGCTCAAGGGTCCGATAGTAGCCTGCCCGGTCTTCGAGAATGCTCGCACTCATGGCGTAGAAGCGCACGGGTTGATGTTCGCCTTGAGCCAATGCCAGGTCGGTGAGAGCGCGGGTCAGGCGTCCATTACCATCCTCGAATGGGTGAAGCGTGACAAACCAGAAATGCGCGATGCCCGCTCGCAGCAGTGGATCAAGGTCTGGGTCGCTTCGGCTTGCATTGAACCACTGAATGAAAGCCTGCAGCTGCAGTTCCAGTCCGTCTCTTGGTGGTGCTTCGAAATGCACTTTGGGCCGGTCCAGCCGTCCGGACACAACCTGCATCGGCTCATCACCGCGCAACGCAGCCACACGAATATTGGGCGCCAGGAGGCTGTCACTTTCGGGAAACAGCAAGCTATGCCAGCGCAGCAACCGTTCCAGGTCGAGTGATTGCTCGTAATGCTGAGTGGCATCAAGCATCAGCTCAGCCAAGCCCTCACTGCGTGGAGTAACTTTCTGGTCTGCGGCGATGCCCAGCCGGCGGGCCAAAGATGAACGTACCGAACCGACATTAAGCCGCTCGCCTTCGATGGCTGAAGAGGTAACGATGTTTTGTATCAGGGCATCCAACTCGCTCTGGATGCTGGAGGCGCTATTGACCGCACCGGCCATTCCTTGCAAATAACCTTGCGTTTGCGCGCAGGCACGCAGCAAAGGTTCCAACGCCTTTACTTGCCAAGTGAAATGCGGCCAGTCTGGCTGTTGCCAGATCCAGTGAGGAAGATACTCGCTCATTAGGTTCCAGTTTTCGTGAGCCGATTAACAGTTCTATTCGGCTCATTCTGTGAGCCGATTAACGCATCTATTCGGCTCAATGTCCACAAACCTCCAAATTTCGCCAAGCGGTCAGTATCGGCACGCCCAAGCAATCGGCACTAGACTCTATGCGGGCCTTAACCTGTGCATGGTCATGCAGTCCGGTTGTAAGTGATTCTGTACGTAATGTTTAGGCTGAAACTCAGTTGTGCAGCAATGAGGGACTTGGTTGGGGTGCTCATCGACTGAGAAACGACACGGTTCGACACCTGAGAAGGAATCCAAGTATGAACAGGCTTTCAGAGCGCTTCAGGCTTTCGCTCCTCTTTACGGTCTTAATATCGTTAAACGGCGTTGTTCAGGCACAGACGGATAAAACCAATATTCTGTTTATCGTTTCCGACGACACCGGTTACGGCGACCTCGGCCCCTATGGCGGCGGCGAAGGCCGTGGCATGCCGACGCCGAACATCGACAAGATGGCAGAGGAAGGCAAAACCTTCTTCTCGTTCTATGCCCAACCCAGTTGCACCCCTGGCCGTGCAGCCATGCAGACCGGGCGTATCCCCAACCGCAGTGGCATGACCACTGTGGCCTTCCAGGGCCAGGGCGGCGGCTTGCCGGCGGCCGAATGGACCCTGGCTTCGGTACTCAAGACCGGCGGCTACGAAACTTACTTCACCGGTAAATGGCACTTGGGCGAAGCCGACTACGCGCTGCCCAATGCACAAGGCTATGACGTGATGAAGTACGTCGGCCTTTACCACCTCAATGCCTACACCTATGCCGACCCCGAGTGGTTCCCGGACATGGATCCGGAAACCCGCGCGATGTTCGTGAAAGTGACCAAAGGCGCGTTGTCCGGCAAGGCGGGCGAAAAGCCCATCGAAGAATTCAAGGTCAATGGCCAGTATGTCGATACGCCGGTCATCGATGGCAAGGAGGGCGTTGTCGGTATTCCTTTCTTTGACAGTTACGTGGAAAAAGCCGCATTGGAGTTCCTCGACACGGCGTCCAAGTCGGACAAGCCGTTTTTTATCAACGTCAACTTCATGAAAGTGCACCAACCGAACATGCCGGCGCCGGAGTTCAAGGGCAAGTCGATGTCCAAGTCCAAGTACGCCGACTCGATTGTCGAGCTTGATACCCGCATCGGCCGCATCATGGACAAGCTCAAGGAGCTCGGCCTGGATAAGAACACCCTGGTGGTCTACACCACCGACAACGGGGCTTGGCAGGATGTTTACCCGGATGCGGGTTACACAC
Source organism: uncultured Pseudomonas sp. (assembly GCA_964453495.1). Lineage (GTDB taxonomy): Bacteria > Pseudomonadota > Gammaproteobacteria > Pseudomonadales > Pseudomonadaceae > Aquipseudomonas. The sequence continues at coordinate 23,598 of CAYVPI010000064.1, forward strand.
CGTTCCGGGGCACCAAGGGGACGGTGCGCGAAGGCGGTAACCGGGTGCCGGCAATTGCGATCTGGCCAGGAAAAATCAGGCCCGGTTCGAAAAACCACGACATCATCGGTGGCCTGGATTTGATGGCAACCTTCGCTTCAGTGGCGGGTGTGAAATTGCCGGAGAAAGATCGCGAAGGTCAGCCCATTATTTTTGACAGCTACGACATGACGCCTGTGCTCACCGGGAGCGGCCCATCACCGCGTAAGGAGTGGTTCTACTTCACCGAGAATGAGTTGTCTCCCGGTGCTGCTCGCGTCGGCAACTACAAGGCGGTGTTCAACCTGCGCGGCGACGATGGTGCCCACACCGGTGGGCTGGCCGTGGATACCAACCTGGGCTGGAAAGGTGCTGCGAAGTATGTGGCCACCATTCCGCAAGTCTTTGACCTGTACCAGGATCCACAAGAGCGCTATGACATTTTCATGAGCAACATCACCGAGCGCACCTGGACAATGGTGCCTATCAGCGCTCAGATCATGAAGCTGATGAAAACCTACATCGAGTACCCGCCGCGCAAGCTGCAGAGCATGGGTTACGACGGGCCGATCGAAATTTCCAAGTACCAGAAGTTCCAGTCAGTGCGTGAAGACCTGAAGAAAGAGGGGGTTAATCTGGCGTTGCCAACGGGCAACTAGGCAGCGGGTGACGAGGGCATGCAAGCCTGAAAAAGCAAAGGCCGCGCAATGCGCGGCCTTTGTGTAGGTGGTGGGTCGCGCCGACTGGTTCACCAAAGGATCAACGCAACTTCAGCGGATCGACCATGTCCGCCGCGATGGCCATGCCTACCAGGTCCGGCAACGTATCGGCCTGCATGCGTTTCATCACGCGCGAGCGATACAGGTCGACGGTTTTTGCACTCACCCCCAGTTGCTCCGCGATTTCGCGGGTGGTGTAACCCTGTACCAGCGGCAACATGACATCGCGCTCTCGCGCGGTCAAAGTCTGCAAGCGCATGCGCAAAGCTTCGTGGCCCTGGTTGCCCGAACGGTTGGCCGCGCAGTTGCTGAGCGCTTGTTGCACGCTGTCCAGCAACAGCTGTTCGTTGTAGGGCTTCTCTATGAAATCATGGGCACCGGCTTTGAACGCGCGCACCACGATCGGCACATCCGCATGCCCGCTGACGAAGATGATCGGCAGGTTCAGTTGGCGCACGCGCATTTCTTCCTGCACGTTCAACCCACCCATACCGGGCATGCGAACGTCCAGCAGTACGCAGGCATCGAGACTTGCATCGCAGGCATCGAGGAATGCGACGCCACTGGTAAATGGCAAGGCCTTGAGTCCGACCGACTCCAGTAGCCAGACCGTTGATTCGAGCATGCCTTGGTCATCATCGACCACGTACACAACGTGCTCCGTTTCACCTGCCATTACCTTATTCCTGTTGTTGTTTTTTTGAACCGGCGAGCGGCAAGCGGCAACACATCAGCAGCCCGACAGGCTGGCGCTGGGCATTCAGTTCGCCACCGAAACCCTCGATGATGCTGCGGCTCATGGACAGACCGAGCCCCAGGCCATCGGCCTTGCTGGTGTAAAACGGGGTAAATATCTGTTCCAGTTCCGGCTCGCTGACGCCCGGCCCCTGGTCTCGCACACTGATTTCCACGCAGGCGCCACTGCCATGCTCCACGGCCATCACGATCACAGAGGGTTGCCCGGGATGTTGCTCACGGTTGGCATCGATGGCATTGCGCAACAAATTGAGCAGCACCTGTTCCAGCAACACGCGGTCGGCATAAACGGGTGGCAGATTATCCGGCAGTCGATCCTCGATTGTCACTTGGCAATTACTCGCCTCCCAGGCACACAACCGCACGGCTTCGCGGGCGACGTCGGTCAAATTCAGCGCCTGCATGCGACGCTGTCCCTTGCGCAAAAAGGAGCGTAACCGCCGGATTACTTCGGAGGCATGGGTGGCGTGATGGGTAATGCGCTCCAAGCCTTGGTTCACTTTTGCAGCAGCTTGGGGATTGGACGCCAGCGTCTGTAAATAGCGCTGGCTCGCGTTGGCGTAATTGACCACGGCAGCCAACGGTTGGTTGATTTCGTGGGCGATCCCCGAGGCCAGTTCACCGAGTGTGACCAACCGTGCGGTGTGTGCCAGTTCGTCCTGGTGACGGCGCTGTTGCACTTCCCGTAGCTCGCGCTCGGTCATGTCCCGCGCGACCAATGAGTAATAACGCTCGCCGCTGGCGGAACGGTGCGCCAACAGTACCAGCGACACCGGCACCGATAGGCCGCCGCCCGGTGGTTGCAACCGCGCATCGGTGCTCCAGACACCATCGCGTTTGGCGCTCGCCCAGCCATCACGTTGCAGGCGCGCAAGGTCGCCGCTTGCGAACAACGCGGCCAGGGCCGGCATGGGCTGTTGCTCATCAATCCCGAGGATGCGTCGCGCGGCAGGGTTGAGGTAAGTGACCTGGCCCTCGGGAGCGATGAACAACACCGGATCGATGTTGGCCTCGACCACTTCGGCCAGGCGTCGTTTGTTTTCCTCGGCCTGCACCCGGGCCGTGATGTCCCGGGATACGCTGACGATTTCGACTACCGCCCCGGTGTAGGTTTCCCGGATCGCCCGGCTGGCGGTTTCGAACCACAGGTAATGGCCGTCGCGATGGCGGATGCGATAGCTCATAGTGTGATAGCCATCCTGCTCCAGCGCATCGCGCGCGCGCTGTATGAGGCCCGCCAGATCCTGGCCATGGAACAGGCCCTGGGCCATTTGCCCGCGCAACTCTTCAGGCCAGTAACCGAGCAAGGTCCAGGAAGCCGGTGACGCATCGATAACGCGCCCTTGCGGTGTGTGGCGGGAAATCAGGTCGGTGGTGTTCTCGATGATCAGCCGGTACAGCCGTCGTGCGGTGGCCGCTTCACGCTCCGCCAGCACTTGAGCCGTGGCGTCGCGGCAACGGGCGAGTACTCGGTTGTCCTGGGGATCGGGAATAAACGTCCAGATCAGGATCTGCGCCTGGAACTGTGCCTCGACACCTTCGATGGCGCGTTGTTGGTCCAGGCAGCCACGAACCAGCATCCGATGATTGACCGGTAAAAAGCCCAGCACATCGGTCAACGGCTTCTCGGCGAGCAGCGCCAACAGTGCTGCGTTGAACTCCAGCGGCCGGCCTTGTGCATCGAGCAACAGGCTCGGTTGCGGATCGTGGCCCAGCAGCGGCGAACCACGCAGCATGCCGTTGACACTGCTCAGCAGCGTTGTCAGCAAATCCTGCACCCAGCCTAGCCAATCGAAACTCACCCCCTCGCACACTTCCACCAGCAACAACCCCGGCTGCCCCGGCTGCAAGGCCAGATCAAACACCTGGCCATGGCTGATCGCGGCCCGGCGCAAGCGGCCGGACAACCAGCAATCGAGTTGACGGACTTGGGCCAGGTCCAGACGCCCCGCCTCGACCAGGTGCTCGAAGAGCAACTGGTCGCTGGCCAGCGCCGGGTCGCCAAGCCCCGGAGGAAAATGCTGGGCGGCGCCCTCATGGCTGTAGATCCGCGCATTGGGTTGCCAACTCAGGTAAACCGCCCGCTGCACCTCCGGGCAATCCTGTAGCGCCCGACACAACGCATCGGCCCGGGCGGCCAGAGAGACACCCTCGCGCTGCAGGCGCAGCCAACTGTGCAATCGAACTGGAGTCAGGGTCATTGCGGGCCTACGTTGTCAGGGAAACCAAGCATATACCAGCCTCAAAGGGCTGGCGGCAGTGATTTGGAATCGGAAGAATGAAATATAGTATATATACTATACGCCGTAGGTTGTACTTCCATAAGTCGGGCGAAATGTTATATAAAGTTCTCCGGACTTTGAAGGTGACCTCGGCGATGACTCCGCAGGTCGACCATAGAGCTAACAATCAGCCATCGAGTACCCGCACATGTCTATCTATGACCAA